>NZ_JBSVVZ010000021.1:0-89751 GCF_054071875.1 Pseudomonas sp. SDO524_S393
CAGTGTGTCAGCCCAGTATTCAATGACTGACACACCACACTCGCGAGCAAGCCCGCTCCCACATTGGTCAGTCACTGTCTTCAAGAGTGGGGCTGGCCCGTCCCTTGCATTGACCCCTTAAAGCCTTAGGGGACACTGCCTTGAACATTCTCGACCTCGACCACAGCCTCACCGGCCAGGCTCCGATTGCCCGGCGGCTGGCCAGTGGCGCCGCGACCCGCATTGACCTGCTGGACCTGGGCCCCAAGCTGCGCCTGTGGTCCACCGAAAAGACCTGGAACCGCTTCGCCCACCGCCTGGCCCAACGGCCCCGGCCGGTGGACGCGCGCCCGGAAATCCTGTTTGTCGGCTCCGGCGACTATCACCACCTCACGCCGGCATTTCTCGCAGACCTCAAAGAACCCATCAGCCTGATCCACTTCGACAACCACCCCGACTGGGTGCGCTTTGCGCCCAAGCGTCACTGTGGCTCGTGGGTCAATCGGGCGCTGAAAATGCCGGCGATCAAACGCATCGTCACCCTCGGCCCATGCAGCGACGACCTGCACAATCCGCAATTGCGCGGTGGCAACCTGGGCGCCTTGAAGCAGGGGCGGTTGCAGTTGTTTCCCTGGCAGCATGCACCGTCGAAAGTCTGGGGGCGGGTCGGCGATGGCGCCGGCCATCAGCAGCAAGAAAACCACCTGCACTGGCGCAACCTGGCCGAGCTGGATTGGGCGGCGTTCCTCGAACAAATGATCGACGACCTGCCCACCGATGCGATCTGGATCACCATCGACAAAGACGTACTTGCCAGTGAAGACGCGGCCACCAACTGGGACCAGGGCGGCATGCGCCTGACCCATCTGCTGCAAGCCCTGCGGGCCTTGGCGGCGGGTAAACGCATCATCGGCATCGACGTGTGCGGCGAGTTCGCCACACCGGCGTTCAGCAATGCGTTCAAGCGATGGGAGGCCAAGTCCGACCAACCGCCGCCCGAGCGCTGGAGCGCCGAAGATTTGCAACGCAATGCGGCCACCAATGCGGCCTTGATCGACCTGTTTGAGGAGTTGTTCCCGTGACCTTGACCGTGGTGTTGCTGGTGGCGTTTTCCATCGTGCTCGATGTGATCGGGCAGCTGTGTTTCAAGATCGGCCTGGACCGTTTGCCGGAACTGGAGGGCGGTTTTCGCCTGAATGCGTTCTGGGGCCAGGTGTTCAACGCGCCGTTGCTGTGGGCGGGGATCGGCGCCTATGCCGTGGAGTTCTTCGTGTGGCTCGAAGCCCTGTCCCGCGCACCGTTGAGCCTGCTGTTCCCGGCGGCGGCCCTGGCTTATTGCGGGGTAGTGCTGGCGGGCAAAGTGGTGCTGGGCGAAACCGTCAGCCGCCGTCGCTGGCTGGGCACCCTGGTGATTACGTTTGGTGTGATGTTGGTGGCGATTGCAGGGAGTCAGGCATGAGTACGCAAACCCTGAATAACGGCTGGCTGCATGGGCGCTTGGGCACGGTGGTGCTGTGGGCGCTGCTGATTTGTACCGAGAGCGCCGGGCAGTTGTTCACCAAGGTGGCCGGGGATCAACTGGGGCAGATGGACGTGAGCTGGCAGTGGCTGGGGGAGGTGGCACGCAACCCCGGGATCCTGGCGGCGATCGGCAGTTATATCGGCGCGTTTTTCGTGTGGATGCTGATCCTGCGCCGCAGCAGTCTGTCCCTGGCGTTCCCGCTGAGTTCGCTGGTGTTCGTGGTGGTGTTGCTGGGGTCGTGGCTGGGGCTGGGGGAACACATCAGCCTGCTGCACTGGGTGGGCGTCGCGGTGATTATCGGCGGCATCGCCCTGCTGGCCGAAGGCGAAGAAAACTGATCACTCGGGCCTGACTCGATCTTTGTGGTGAGCGAGCTTGCCTCGCGCAGGGCAAGCCTGCTCACCACAAGGGTGAGTGGCTGGTCAGGATTTTCTGTGCGCCACCAGGAAACCCAACCCGTGTGACACCGGAAGCTGCTTCACCCCCGCCTCGCGTTGCTGCCCGGCGATTTCCCGATGAAACGCCTTCACCTTGGTCCAATGCATCTTTGGCCGGTAGTGGTGTTCGGCGTGGTAGCCGTTGTTCATCCAGATCAGGTTGTACAACACGCTGTAGGAGCTCACGCCCCAGGCAATCGGCAGGTCCGGGTTGCCGCCGAAGTGTTCGTAGTAGCCGTTGAGCGATGACAGGCACTGGCCCAGGTACCAGAACGGCAGCAGCCACACCACCGCGTGCCAGTCGTAGAACGCCAGGGCGATGTAGAACGCCACAGTCACGACGATCTCGACCTTGACCCAGCGCGCATCCGCCGGGCGCTTGCGCTTCATTTCGTCGTAGAACGGCTTGGGATCATCGCGGAAAAAACTCAGGAACGTATAGGCCCACGGGTTTTCCGGCTGGCCATCGTGGCCACGCTGGTAGATCGACAGCGGGTCGATGGTCTTGCCGTCCGGCCCCGGCAGGTCGGCGTTGCCACGGTGATGGCGGTTGTGGATATCGCGGTACAGCGTCTGGGAGAAGCCGATGGTCACCGACAGCAGCAAATCGAACGCGCGGTTCATGGGCCGGTGGGTGAAGTAGGCATTGTGAATCTGGTTGTGGGAGATGCTGTTGATGCTCCACGACAGACTGATCGCGTACACCAGCGCCAGCGGCACCAGGGCCCACCAGCTGAGGCTGTGGAAGGCGGCGACCAGCCAGATGACGAACGCGAAATGCGCCAGGCCCAGGGCGATGGGCACCAGGTCCCAGAGTGAGTGATGCAGCAGGCGGTAAGCGGGGCGAGCCATTGAAAATGTCCTGGAAAAGTGGATTCCAGGACGTCATTGCAAACCCCAGACCAACCTAATCGAACTTGTAACTGATGGCCGTTTGTACCTGGCCCTGGTTCACTTCGCCGGTCTGCCGGACGATGCTGCTATCGGCCGCCGAACCCACCAGGTGCACCCAGCTGGCACTGGTCAGCAGTGACCATTTCGGCGCCAGGGGAAACTCGAAGCTCTGGGTAAACGTCAGGTTCTGGAAGCCGCCGCTGGCGTTGTATGGCTTGAAGCCCGAGGCTGCGGCCTCGTTGTCGTCCACACCGAAAAACGTGTTGGTCTGGCGGTCGTCGGCGAAGTGCGCCATCAGGCCGCTGCTGCCAATGATCCCGCCGCCCAGCGGGTAGCCCAGCTCGCCACCGACCTTGCCGAGCACGCCGCCCTGGTCGTGTCCCCCGCCCACGGCGCGGCCCAACTGGGCATAGACCCGCCAGAAGTCGGCGGGCGCGTACTGCACGAACCCGCCCACCTCGGCCATGCTCGAGGCATCCCGCAGGCCCGCAAGGGCGCCGTTGGCGGTGCGGCCCGGGACGTAATTGATATAGGGTCCGGCGGTAAAACCGTTGGTATTCAGGGCGCTCCAGGTCAGGCCGTCGTCGGTACCGAGGCTGACACTGCCCCAGTCCAGATCGAAATAAGGAATGGCGGTGATCTGGTAGCGGCTGCCGGTGGGTTCCCGGGGTTGATAGCTGACGCCTGCACCCACTTCACCGGTGATGCCTTCGGCCACGGCAGCGTTCGAAAAGCTCCACAGGCCAAGCAAACCGGCGAATGCAGCGCATGTGATCCTGAACATGGTCACGGTTCCTTGATTGATTACGTGCGCATGAACGCGCGAAGCGCCTGTGCCGCGCAAGCACTCATCTTGTTTGTAGCAAGCTACAAAAATTGTAGCTCCCGCGACACAAATCCCTTCCTGCACCGGGCAAAGCCCCAGCCCTGCTGGGCGATGGCCAGTTGGCACACTCCCTGCTCTACCCCTGTTGCAAGCGCACACAGCGCGCTCTTCCAAGGTAAACACTGATGATCCATTGGCATATCGTGTGTGACTTCGACGGGACCATCACCCCCACCGACGTCATCGACAACGTCCTCCAACGCTTCGCCGGTCCCGAGTGGGAAACCATCGAACAGGAATGGCTGGATGGGCATATCGGTTCACGCGAATGCCTGAGCCGCCAACTGGCGCTGATCAAGGCCACGCCGAACGAACTGCTGGCGTACTTCGACAGCGTCGAGATCGACCCGGACTTCCCGGACTTCGTCGACCACGTCATCGGCCTGGGCGCGTCCATCGAAGTGGTCAGCGACGGCATCGAGCAGGGCATTGCGCGGATCCTGTCACGCAACTACGTGACCCTGCTGCCGATCCTCGCCAACCGCCTGCGCCAGGTCGACCAGAACAGCTGGCGCATCGACTTCCCGTATTCCAGCGATGCCTGCCGTGCCGCCTCCGGCAACTGCAAGTGCAAGTCCACGCCACGTAACAAGCGCGTGCTGGTGATCGGCGACGGCAAGTCCGACATGTGTGTGGCGTCCACCGCCGACTTCGTGTTCGCCAAGGGCAGCCTCGCCGACTACTGCGTGACCAACGACATTCCCCACGCACGCTTCGAGACCTTCGCTGAAGTGCCTGCGCTGCTGGCGCTGCTGCCACAAGGCATCGCCGCCAACGCCAACTCCTTTACTGCTGACAACCAGGAACTCTTCCACCATGTCTGATATCCGTATCGCTACCGCCGAAGACCAGGTGCTTCTGGACAAAGAAGCCAAGTACTGCTCCTACGGCGACACCGTTCACTACATCGAGCCACCGCGCATTTTCAGCCGTTGCGAAGGCTCCTACGTCTGGGACACTGAAGACCAGGCTTACCTCGACCTGCAAATGTGGTACTCGGCGGTCAACTTCGGCTACGCCAACCCACGCCTGAACAACGCGCTGAAACAGCAGATCGACACCCTGCCGCAAATCGCCAGCCAGTACCTGCACAAAGGCAAGATCGAGCTGTCGGAAATGATCGCGGTCGATGCCAAGAAGAAGTTCGGCCTCGACGGTCGCGTGCACTTCAACGTCGGTGGTTCGCAGTCCATCGAAGACTCCCTGAAGGTGGTGCGTAACGCCACCAACGGCAAGAGCCTGATGTTCGCCTTCGAAGGCGGCTACCACGGCCGTACCCTCGGTGCGTCGTCGATTACCTCGAGCTACCGCTACCGTCGCCGCTACGGCCACTTCGGCGAGCGTGCGCAGTTCATCCCGTTCCCGTACCACTTCCGTGGCCCCAAAGGCATGACCAAGGAAGAGTACGGCAGCCACTGCGTGCAGCAGTTCGCCCGTCTGTTCGAGACCGAATACAACGGCGTGTGGGACCCGAAAGTCGGCGCCAGCGAATACGCGGCGTTCTACGTCGAGCCGATCCAGGGCACCGGCGGCTACGTGATCCCGCCGATGAACTTCTACCGCGAATTGAAGCAAGTGCTGGATCAGCACGGCATTCTGCTGGTTTCCGACGAAATCCAGATGGGCTTCTACCGCACCGGCAAACTGTGGTCGATCGAGCACTTCGACGTGCAACCGGACGTGATTGTGTTCGGCAAGGCGCTGACCAACGGTCTCAACCCGCTGGGCGGCATCTGGGCCCGTGAAGAACTGATCAATCCGAAGATCTTCCCGCCAGGCTCCACCCACTCCACCTTCGCCTCCAACCCGTTGGGTACGGCCGTGGGCCTGGAAATGTTCAAGATGACCAACGAAGTCGACTACGGCGCGATGGTCATGGCCAAGGGCAAGTTCTTCCTCGAAGGCCTGCAAGACCTGCAGAAGCGCTTCCCGATCATTGGCGATGTCGACGGCCTGGGCCTGGCGCTGCGTTGCGAAATCTGCGCACCGGATGGTTTCACCCCGGACAAGGCGACCCTGGACTACATGGTCGAGGAAGGCATGAAGGGCGACATGGTGGTGGACGGCCAGAAACTCGGCCTGATTCTCGACGTGGGCGGTTACTACAAGAACGTGATCACCCTGGCACCGTCCCTGGAAATCAGCTACCCGGAAATCGAACTGGGCCTGAAGCTGCTCGAGCAACTGCTGGTGCGGGCGACCAACCGGTGAAACAGGTAGAGATCGACCTCGGTGAAGGCGATGCCGGTTTCGTTCTCGGTGAAGGTCCGGTCGGGATCCTGCTGATCCACGGCCTGACCGGCACCCCGACGGAGTTGCGCCAGGTCGCCAAGGGCCTGGTCAAGGCGGGCAATTGCACGGTGTACGTGCCCACCCTGGCCGGGCACTGCGGTGATAACAGCGACCTGCAGGCCACCGGCTGGCTCGACTGGTACGAAGGCGTGCGCAAGACCTTCGTCGGCGTGAAGCAGCGCCACGAGCAGGTGTTTGTCGGTGGCCTGTCGATGGGGGCGGTGATGTCCATGTATGTGGCATCGCAGTTCCCGGGGCAGGTCGCGGGTCTGCTGATGTACTCGACCACCCTGAAGTACGACGGCTGGAGCATCAACAAGCTGGCGTTCCTGACGCCGTTGTTGATGAAGATTCCATTCGGCGTGCACATTTGCCGCTTCGAAGAAAAACCGCCCTATGGCATCAAGAACGAACGCCTGCGCGGTATCGTCGAGCGCCAGATGAAGGAAGGGCAGAGCAGCGAGGCTGGCCTGTTGACCATGGAGGGCATCACGGTGCGCGAGTTGCACCGGATGAACGCCGTGGTGAAGCGGCTCATGCCCTCGATCCAGACGCCTGCGCTGGTGCTGCATTCCATCGAGGACGACATCACCAGCCGCTGGAACGCCGATTACGTGGAGCGCCATCTGGGCGGGCCGGTGACCAAGATCCTGCTGGACAACTGCTACCACATGATCACCGTCGACCTGCAATACCGCCGGGTGATCGAGTTGAGTGCGGAATTTGTCGCGCAGCATGCGGACGTCAAACCCATGCAGATCAATGTGGGAGCTGTCGAGCTTCAGCGAGGCTGCGATGCAGGCGCCTCGGTCTACCCAGTGTTCCGGGGTGATGCCATCGCAGCCTCGCCGGGGCTCGACAGCTCCCACATTTGATTGGCGCTCATCCAGAAATAAGGGACACCTGTGATCACCACCCAAGCCTTCCCGACTATCCGGGCCATCCAGCGCAGTGCCTGGAACGACTGTTTTCCCGGGGCGCTGGAGGACTGGGACTATTACGTCGCCGTGGAAAACGCCGCCATCGATGATTTTCAGTGGCGATACCTGGCGGTGTTCGACGATGGAACGCTGGTGGCCGTGGCTGCCGCGTTCATCACCCATTATCGGCTCGACACCACGGTGTCGGGTGCCGGCAAGCGCTTGACCGAGCGGGTCGAACGGCTGTGGCCGGGCCTCTTGAAATTGGGGTTGTACGCCCTCGGTTCCCCTGTGGCCGAGCGCTGCGATGCCGGCGTTGCGAGCCATGTGCCGACGGTCCGTCGCGCGGCGTTGTTCGAGCAATTGCTGGTCGCGGCGCGCCAGGATGCCGATGAGTTCGGCATCGGCCTGGTGGCGGTCAAGGACGCGCCGAGCAAGGACCCCCATTGGCTCGACAGTTGCCGCGCTGCCGGCTTTCAAAGCATGCCCAGCCTGCCAACCGGAGTATTGCCGCTGCCTTACGGGTCGGTGGACGCCTACCTCGGTTCCCTGGGCAAATCCACGCGCAAGGACCTGCGGCGCAAGCTGCGCGCGCCGGGGCCGCGAGTGGAGTGGCGACGCAATATCGACGATGTGCTGCCCGAGGTCATGCGCCTGTACGAAGCCACCCTCACACGCGCCGAGTTGCAGTTCGAACGGCTGCCCGCCGGCTATTTCACCGGAGTGCTCGAACGGCTGGGGGAGCGCGCGGTCTGTGTTCTTTACTGGGTGGACGAGCAACTGGTGGCGTTCAACCTGATCCTGGTGGATGAACACCGGCTGGTGGACAAGTTTTTCGGGCATGACGTCGAGTTCACCCGCGACTACAACCTGTACTTCCGCAGTTGGCTGACCAATGTCGACTACTGTATTGAACACAAGATTGCAGTGTATGAGTGCGGGCAGGCCGGGTATGCCAGTAAGCTGCGCCTGGGCTGCGAGTTCCAGGGCAACAGTGTGTTCTTTCGGCATCGCAACCGGCTGGTCAACGGCCTGCTCAAGCTTGTAAAACTGTTTATTCGACCGGATCGTTCCGACCCTGCCATGGCTGCTGCGATAAGCGAAACCTGATGATCACCAAGACCCGCCCGAAAGCCCGTCCTTTTGCCATTTCGCGCTGGAGTGTCCAGCGCAAGCTGGTGCTGGCGTTCTGGCTGGTCAGCGTGATTCCGACGATGATCGCGGCGGAGCTGGCCGCCACCACGCTGTCGCAGATTTTCGACAGCAACGTAAGGATCTGGCTGCAAGAGTCGACCAAGATCGTCAAGGACGAGATCGGCGACATCCTTCACGACAACGCGCGCATGGCCAAGCTGTTCCTGCGTTACACCAGCCCACCGTCGAACCGTCAGGCCGCCAAGCATGACCGGCTGACGGCCGACATCGCCGATGCCACGGATATCGATGTGGTGGCGCTCATTCGCACCAGCGACCACAAACTGGTGTTCAGCACCGCCTCCGACGACATCGTCAAACAGATCAACCTCACCAGCAACGCGGTGCTGCAGACCGTGCAGGTGGCGGGTGTGAGCACCGGGATCGTGGTGTCCACCTTCGAGACCACCCAGGACGGCGTCGATTACCTGTTGCTGGTGGCCACCTACCTGGACAGCAGTTTCCTCACCAGTGTGGCCGATGTGCACTCCCTGGATTTGCGTCTGTACCTGGCCAACCCCGACGGCTTCTCGGAGATCTTCTCTACCCAGCGCTTTGAGGATCACCCCTCGCGCATCCCCAAGAACGTCGAAACCCTGATGCGCAGCACCAAGCAGCCCAGCGAGCAGTTCACCAACAACTACAGCGGGTTGTACTGGCCGATCTTCAACGACGCCGGCGACCTGCAAGGCGTGATTTTCAGTGGCCTGTTGCGCCATACCAGCCTGGTGGGGCTGGTGAACCAGAGCAACCTGTTCGTGCTGATTTTCCTGCTCAGTTCGGCGTTGTCGCTGGCAGCGGGGGTATTGGTGTCGCGGCGCCTGACCAAGCCGCTGCGGGATTTGTCCCAAGGCGTGAGCGCGGTGATCTCGGGCAATTACGAGCACCGGGTGCTGGTCAGCGGCGGCGATGAACTGGCCCAGTTGAGCAGCACCTTCAACCACATGACCGAACGCCTGGGCGAACTGCATCACCTGGAAGCCCAATTGCGCCGGCGCGACCGCCTGCACGCCCTGGGTGAAGTTGCCATGGGCCTGGCCCACGAGATCCGCAACCCGCTGGGCATCATCAAGACCGCCACCCAGTTGCTGCACCGTCGCGCGGACTTGCCGGACACCGACAAGCGCCACCTGGAATACGTGATCAGCGAGGTCAGCCGCATCAACGACCTGATCACCGAGTTCCTCGACTTCGCCAAACCCAACCCGCCCTTGCGCGTGATGCAGCCGGCGCGCGTGTTGGTAGAGGAAATCCTCGGCTTCTGCGGCCCGGAGCTGTCCACCCACAACATCGATGCACAGATCGATGACCAGGCGCCCGGCGCGACGATCTACGCCGATGCCAAGCAGCTCAAACAGGCCTGCCTGAACCTGATTCTCAACGCCATCGACGCCATGCCCGAGGGCGGGCGCCTGACCCTGGGCATCCGTAGCGAAGACGACAACACGATCATCAGCATCGCCGATACCGGCCAAGGTATCCCGGCGGACATGATCGAGCGCATCTTCACGCCGTTCGTCACCACCAAGGCCTCGGGCACCGGCCTGGGTCTGGCCAAAGTCTATTCGATCATGGAAAGTCACGACGGCAGCATTGAATGTGCCAGTGAGAAAGATGCCGGCGCCACCTTCAGCCTGTACATTCCGGCGACGGGCGAAGACGACGAGGACAGTCATGACGCATAACGTATTGGTGGTCGACGACGAGCCCAAGCTCTGCGACCTGCTGGCGTCGGCCCTGGGCCAGGGGGACATCCAGGTATTTACCGCCGGCAATGGCCTGCATGCGCTCAAAGTGCTGGAGCAGGAAAGCATCGACCTGGTGATCAGTGACTGGCGCATGCCGGGCATGGACGGGCCGGCGCTGCTGGCCGAGATCAAGGTGCGTTACCCCCAGGTGCCGGTGATCGTGATGACCGCCTACAGCACGGTGAAAAACGCGGTGCAGTCGATGCGCAACGGCGCCTATGACTACATTGCCAAGCCGTTCGATATCGACGAACTGGACATCACCGTGGCCAAGGCCCTGCAATTTCGCGACATCATGCGCGACAACGCCCGCATGCGCGCCGAGCTGGACGAGCACGCCCAGTTCGACAGCCTGGTGGGCGACAGCCCGGCGTTTCGCAAGGTGTTGCAAGCGGTGGATTCGGTGCGCGACAGCAGCGCAACCATCCTGCTCACCGGCGAAAGCGGTACCGGCAAAGAGATGGTGGCACGCGCCATACACAAGCACGGCAGCCGCGCCGATCAACCCTTCGTGGCGGTGAACTGCGCGGCGATTCCCGAGGGCCTGCTGGAAAGTGAAATGTTCGGCCATCGCAAAGGCGCGTTTACCGGCGCCGTGGCCGACCGGGTCGGGCGTTTTCAACAGGCCGACAAGGGCACGCTGTTTCTCGATGAAGTGGGCGATATGCCCCTGGCCTTGCAGGCCAAGATCCTGCGCGCGTTGCAGGAGCGGGTGATCGAGCCGGTGGGCGATCCGCGCGAGCGCAAGGTGGATGTGCGGGTGATCGCCGCCACCAACAAGAACCTGCTGGACGCGGTGGCCAACAAGGAGTTTCGCGAGGACCTGTATTACCGCCTCAACGTGTTCCCGATTCCCTTGCCGTCCCTGCGCGAGCGCGTGGAAGACATCGCGCCGCTGGCCCGCCATTTCGCCCAGACCCTCAGCGCCACCGCCGGCAAGCGCATCACCGGCTTCAGCCCGGAAGCGTTGCAGGCCATGGCGGCGTATCACTGGCCGGGCAATATCCGAGAGCTGCAGAACTGCGTCGAGCGCGCGACCATCGTGGCGGCGTCGCCGGTGATCGAAGACATCGACCTGCCGGGCTACCTGTTTGCCTCAAGGCCGAGCGAGGGCGGCGTCGAGGCGATTCTGAGCGACGGGCCGGGGCTGCCGCCGGACCTGGATGCGGCGCTGGCTGAGGTGGAGAAGGCCTATATTTTGGCGGCGTTGCAGGAGAGCAACGGTGTGCAGGCCGCGGCGGCGCAGAAAATCGGGATTTCCGAGCGCAGCTTCTGGTATCGGCTGAAGAAGCTGGGCATTCAGGTCGACAAGATCGTTCGCTGACCTCTCTGATACACCTCAATCCAAAATGTGGGAGCTGGCTTGCCAGCTCCCACAATGTCAGGTGTGCAGGCGCACCCAGACGCTGACCAGCACCGTCGCTGCCATCAACCACGCCACTGCCGCCACCGCAAGCGAGGCTTCCAGCCGCATCCGGTCGACCATCACATACAACGTCGCCAAATACACAAAGTACGGAATGATCGACCACATCCCGAACAGGATCGTGGTTTTCAAGTCCTCCGCCGAGCGACCCTTGCCGACGATGTAGTGGGCGATCAGGGCAAAGGTCGGGAACAGCGGCACCAAGCCTGCGATGTAATAGTTTTTGGTCTTGGCCAGCGCCGCCAGAATCAACACCACTGCCGCGCCAAGGGCGGCTTTGAGTACCAGATCCATCAGTGGCTCAACCCGTATTTCTTGACCTTGTCGAACAGGGTGGTCTTGGCCATCCCCAGTTCCTGGCTCGCTTGAGTCAGGTTGCCGCCGCTGCGTTGCAGGGCGTCGTTGAGCAGGTTGCGCTCGAACGCTTCCACCGCTTCGGTGAAGGCCAGTCCATGGCTGCCGCCGCTGGCGCCGCTTTTCTTGAAGGCGGGCAGGCCCAGGGCGAAGCGTTCGGCGACGTTGCGCAGTTCGCGCACGTTGCCGGGCCAGTCGTGGCTCATCAGGCTGGACAGGGTCTGGTTGTCGAGGTCGGGCGCGGTGCGGTCAAAGCGCAGGGAGGATTGCTGCAGGAAGTGTTCGAACAATTGCAGGATGTCTTCGCGGCGCTCGCGCAGGGGGGGCAGTTCCAGGGTGACCACGTTGAGGCGGTAGTACAGGTCGCTGCGGAACTGGCTGGCGCGGCTCAGTTCGTCGAGGTCGGACTTGGTGGCGGCGATCACCCGGCAATCCACCGCCACGCTCTGGTTGGAACCCAGGCGCTCCAGGGTGCGCTCCTGCAATACCCGCAGCAGCTTGATCTGCAGGTTGATCGGCATGCTCTCCACTTCATCGAGAAACAGTGTGCCCTCATGGGCGTGCTCGATCTTGCCGATGCGACGCTTGCCGGCGCCGGTAAAGGCGTTGGCTTCATGACCGAATATCTCGCTTTCGAACAGGTTCTCCGGCAGGCCGCCGCAGTTCAGGGCGACGAACTGGTGGGTGTGACGCCGACTGAAATCATGCAGGCAACGCGCGACCAGCTCCTTGCCGGTGCCGGTCTCACCTTCGATCAATACGTTGGCCGAGGTGTCGGCGACATTGGCGATCAGTTCCCGCAGGTTCTGCATGGCCGGCGAACGGCCGATGATGCGACCTTCCAAAGAATCCCGCTCGGCCAACTGGCGGCGCAGCGACCAGACTTCCCGGGCCAACCCGCGTTGCTCCAGGGCACGGCGAACCACGTCCACCAGGCGCTCGGGCGAGAAGGGCTTTTCCATGAAGTCGTAGGCGCCGTTGCGCATGGCACCGACCGCCATGGAAATATCGCCATGCCCGGTGATCAACACCACCGGCAGGCTTTTATCCAGGGCCTTGAGGCGGTTCAACAGCTCCAGGCCGTCGATGCCCGGCAGGCGAATGTCGCTGATCACGATGCCGGCGAAGTTTTCGCCGATGCGGGTCAGGGCTTCTTCTGCGCTGCCTACGCCCACGCTGGGAATGTCTTCCAGCGCCAGTGCCTGCTGGCAGCCGAGCAGTACGTGGGGGTCGTCTTCGACGATCAGGACCGTCAGGTTGGCATTCAGATCTGTGTTCATGTCGGCTCGTGTTGTTGAGCGCCGGCCATCGGCAAGCACAGGACAAAGGCGGTTCCGCCACTGGCCGGGTGCTCCACGGCAAGATTGCCGCCGGTGGCCGCAGCGAGGCTGGCGGACAGGGTCAGGCCCAGGCCCAGGCCTTGTTCGCCGGGCTTGGTGGTGAAGAACGGTTCGAACAGATGCTTGCGCGCTTCGGGGTCGATGCCGTGACCGTTGTCGCGCACGTACAGGCGGTATTTGTCATCGATCTGTTGACCCTCCAGCCACAGTTGCGGGGCTGGTTGCGCTTGCATGGCGTCGAGGGCATTGCCGATCAGGTTGACCAGAATCTGTTCCAGGCGCGTCTGGTCGATCTGCAACTGGGCAGGGGTGAAGTCACGGTGCAGGGTCAGCGGCAGGCTATCGAGGCGCGCGCTCAACACCTGGAATGCTGCGTCCACGGCTTTACCCAATGCGGCTTCGCCCTGGTCGTCACCGCGCCGGGCGAAGGAGCGCAGGCTGGCGGTGATGCGGCCCATGCGGTCGATCAGTTCATTGATGGTCTTGAGGTTGGCGCTGGCGGTGTCCAGGGCGCCACGTTCGAGAAAGCGCACGGTGTTGCCGGACAAGGTTCGCAGCGCCGCCAGGGGTTGGTTCAACTCGTGGGCGATGCTGGTGGACATCTGCCCGATGGCCGCCAGTTTGCCGGCCTGCACCAGTTCGTCCTGGGCACGACGCAGGGTTTCTTCGGCCTGGCGCCGCTCGCGAATCTGGCCCTTGAGCCGTTCGTTGCTGGCGCGCAGGTCGGTGGTGCGTTCGGCGATCCGCCGTTCGAGCTGGCTATTGGCCTCCTGCAAGGCTTCCCGGGCGGCGAGGCGGGTGGCGATGACCTTGCGGCGCTCGTTCCAGGCGATCAGCAGAAAGGCGACCAGGCCGAAGGCGACGGCCACCAGGATGCCCTGGTTGATCGCGGCACGGCGCAGGTCATTGAGCGGGGTGAGCAGGGTGAAATTCCACGGCGTGTCGTTGAGCGGGCGGGTCTGGGCCAGGTAACTGACTTCGTGTTCGTCGGCCACCACTTCGCTGTTGGCCGGGAAGGTGAGTTTTTCGGTGCCTTCGTTGAGGCGTTCGCGGGCCAGGGGCTCCAGCTCGTTCAAGGTCGCCCAGTAATATTGCAGGCTGTGGGCCAGGCGCTCCTTGGTCTCGTCGCTGAGCGGGCGCACGGCCTTGAGGCGGCGGGCCGGGTCGCTGGACAGAATGATGATGCCGTTCTCGTCGCTTACAAACGCTTCGAGGCGCGCGCGTTGCCAGCGCTCTTCAAGGGCTTCGAGGCGCACTTTGACCACCGCGACACCGATGATCTTGCCGTGCTCTTCCAGGCCATGGGCCAGGTAGTAGCCGGGTTCGCCGTTGGTGCTGCCGATGCCGTAGAAACGACCAGGCTGACCGCGGACGGCGTTCTGGAAATAGGCGCGAAAGGACAGGTCTTCACCCTGGTAACTGTCGGCATCGCGCCAGTTACTGGTGGCCAGCACCCGGCCGGTAGTGTCCATCACGTAGATGGCGCGGCTGCGGCTACGCCGGTTCAGGCCTTCGAGGTAATCGTTGACGGTTTTGCGGGTTTCCTGGTTCGGGTCGGCCAGTAGCGTGGAGACGCTGGACTCAAGTTCCAGCAGGCTGGGCAGGTAGGTGTATTTGCTCAGTTCGCTTTCGACGGTGCGGGCGTGCAACTCCAGCTGGCGCTCGCCGTTGTCGCTGAGGGTGCGGATGCCATAGTACTCACTGACCCAGAAGCCGATGTAACCCAGGCCGATCATCAGGGCGATGATCAACGGCGGCAGGAAAAGCTGGCGTATCAGACGGGGCTTCACGGCAAGTGATGGCGGCGCGGCGCGATAAGGGTTGGGGTCGCATTTCATCACAGATGCCTTGGGTCAACCAGAGCTTGCCGGCCCTGGCATGGACCTGTTTGTGTGGGGCCTGGCTTTTGTGGGAGCCGGGCTTGCCCGCGATGCAGACGCCTCGGTATCACAGGGGTACCGAGGTGATGCCATCGCAGGCAAGCCAGCTCCCACACAAGCCCGCTCCCACATGGGCCCGGTTTTTACAGTGGAAGCTTTGTAGGGCTTAGTGCTGCAGGATTTTCTCAAGGAAGTGCTGCGCGCGTTCGGAGCGGGCGTTGATGTCGCCGAAGAACTCTTCTTTCGGGCAGTCTTCGATGATCTTGCCGGCGTCCATGAAGATCACGCGGTCGGCCACTTTACGGGCGAAGCCCATTTCGTGGGTTACGCACATCATGGTCATGCCTTCGTGGGCCAGTTGCACCATTACGTCGAGCACTTCGTTGACCATTTCCGGGTCGAGGGCCGAGGTCGGTTCGTCGAACAGCATGACGATCGGGTCCATGGCCAGGGCGCGGGCGATGGCCACACGTTGCTGCTGGCCGCCGGAGAGTTGGCCCGGGTGCTTGTGGGCGTGTGCCGACAGGCCCACGCGGTCGAGCAGTTGCAGGCCTTTCTTGGTGGCTTCTTCCTTGCTGCGGCCCAGCACCTTGATCTGCGCGATGGTCAGGTTCTCGGTGATGGTCAGGTGCGGGAACAGTTCGAAGTGCTGGAACACCATGCCCACGCGCGAACGCAGTTGCGGCAGGTTGGTCTTCGGGTCGGCGATGGAGGTGCCGTCCACGACGATGTCGCCCTTCTGGAACGGTTCCAGCGCGTTGACGCACTTGATCAGGGTGGATTTGCCCGAACCGGACGGCCCGCACACCACGATCACTTCGCCTTTTTTAACCTCGGTGCTGCAATCGGTCAGCACCTGGAAGTCGCCATACCACTTGTTGATGTTCTTGATAGAGATCATACGGCAAACCTTTTTTGCAGACGCTTGACCAGCAGCGAGGCGGAAAAGCTGATGATGAAGTAGACGACACCGGCGAAGACCAGGAACTCGTTGGAGCGGCCGATGATGTCGCCGTTGGAGCGGGCGGAGTTGAGGAAGTCCACCAGGCCCACGGTGTAGACCAGCGAGGTGTCCTGGAACAGGATGATCGACTGTTGCAGCAGCAACGGGGTCATCTTGCGGAACGCCTGCGGCAGGATGATCAGGCGCATGGTCTGGCCGTAGGTCATGCCCATGGCCTGTGCCGCCGCCATCTGGCCCTTGGGAATCGACTGCACGCCCGCCCGTACGATTTCACAGAAGTACGCGGCTTCGAACATCATGAAGGCCACGACGCAGGAGGTGAACGCACCGATCGGGGTGTCTTCGCCGGTGATCCAGCGCAGCACGAACGGGACCGCCAGGTAGAACCAGGTAATCACCAGCAGCAGCGGGATCGAACGGAAGTAGTTCACGTAGGCGCCGGCCACGCGGGACAGCAGCTTGCTGGACGACAGGCGCATCAGCGCCAGGATGGTGCCCAGGGCGATACCGCCGATCACACCCATGACCATCAGTTGCAGGGTCATGAGCATGCCGTTCCACAGACCCGGGATAGCGGGGATGATGCCGCTGAAATCGAAGTCCATTATTTACCCCCCACGGAGATCAGGCCGGGCACGGCGACTTTCTTCTCGACCAGGCGCATGAGCAGCATCAGGCTCATGTTCAGGGTGAAGTAGATCAGCGTGGCCAGGGTGAAGGCTTCGAACAGGTTGGCCGAGAATTCGGCAGTCTGTTTGGTTTGTGCCAGCAGTTCCATCAAGCCGATCAGGGACGCCACGGAGGAGTTCTTGAAGACGTTGAGGAATTCCGAGGTGAGCGGCGGAATGATGATCCGGTAGGCCTGGGGCAGCAGCACGTTCCAGTAGATCTGCGGCAGCTTGAAGCCCATGGCGCGGGCCGCGGATTCCTGGCCGCGTGGCAACGCCTGGATGCCGGTGCGCACTTGCTCACACACACGGGCGGCGGTGAACAGGCCCAGGCAGACCACGACGCTCAGGTAGGCCGAGGTGGTCGGGTTGAGGTCTTGTTTGTACCAGTCCTGCAGGTTTTGCGGCAGCAGGTCGGGTACCAGGAAGTACCAGATGAACAGCTGAACCAGCAGCGGCACGTTACGAAACAGTTCCACGTAGCAGGTCGCGATGCCCGATACGATGCGGTTTGGCACGGTGCGCATGACCCCCAGAATGGAGCCCAGCAGCAAGGCGATAATCCATGCCACGATAGCGATGGCAATGGTCCAGCCCAGGCCGGCGATGTACCAGTCGAGATAAGTCTCGCTGCCCACGCCGGTGGACTTGAAGAACACGCCCCAGTCCCAGTTGTAATTCATTAGGGTCTCCCCTCAAGATCGATCGATGTACAAGCACCCGCTTGGGGAAGATCCTTTCCCGCCTGGCGGTGAACGCCAGGCACACGCGATCGGCTCGAAAACCGCCAGGTCGAGTGTTCCACAGTACAGCCAGCAGGTAGTAACAGACGCCTGAGGGAGGGGTTGGCTCCCTCAGGAGATAAGCTTAGTCAGGTATCAGATTTTTACGTCTGGCGCTGGTTTGTCGCTTGGGTTCGCGATCAGATCCTTGACCTTTTCGCTCATCGGGAAGTTCAGGTTCAGGCCTTTCGGTGGGATCGGGCTTTCGAACCATTTGCTGTAGATCTTGTTGATTTCGCCGGACTTGTACAGGCCAACGATGGCGTCATCCACGGCCTTCTTGAACGCTGGGTCGTCTTTGCGAACCATGCAAGCGTAGGCTTCGAAGGACTGCGGAGTACCGGTGATGACCCAGTCGTCCGGCTTCTTGGCCTTGGCTTCTTCACCGGCCAGCAGGGCGTCGTCCATCATGAAGGCAACGGCGCGGCCGCTTTCCAGCATCTGGAAGGCCTCGCCATGGTCCTTGGCGGAGATGACGTTCATGCCCATCTGCTTGTCGGCGTTCATCGCCTTGATGATGCGCTCGGACGTGGTACCGGCGGTGGTCACGACGTTCTTGCCTTTGAGGTCAGCGAAATCGCTGTAGCTCGCCTTGCCGTCAGCGCCTTTCTTGACCAGCAGGCGAGTGCCGATTTCGAAGATGTTGATGGTGAAGTCAACTTGCTGGGCGCGCTCGGCGTTGTTGGTGGTGGAGCCGCATTCGATATCCGCGGTGCCGTTCTGGATCAGCGGGATACGGGTTTGCGAGGTGACCAGGTTGTACTTGGTCTTCAGGTCGGGCTTGTTCAGGTCTTTTTTCAGGGCTTCAACGATAGCCAGCTGAATGTCGTGGGAGTAGCCGACGGGTTTGCCCGAACCATCCGCGATGTAGGAAAACGGAATGGAGCTGTCGCGGTGAGCGAGGGTGATGGTGCCGGAGTCGTTGATTTTCTTCAGCGTGCCGGTGAGTTCTGCGGCGAAAACTGGAGTGCTGATCAGAGCAGCAGCGATAGCTGCGCCCAGGATATGGGGAACGATGCGCATCAATACTTCCTCGACATTTGTTTTTTTTATGAAGCCGGCTAAACGGCTCTCTTTGTACAGCTAATGCCCGTGACGGCTGCTGAGACGCCCCAGGCAATCGTCAAGGAGTGTAGAGCATGACTCGTGCCAGACCTGAACAAAATGATTAAACGTTTGATTTATATGGAGATTAACTTTGTGTGACGGCTGTTGGCTCAACCATGGGTCCGGCAAACCGAATGGTGTCGGATATGGCGTTCGGAAAACCGAATGCGATGTTGGCGCTTCCGTCAGGGCTAAATTGCCTGTGGAAACGCAAAAACGCCGCGCTCATCGGGATAAGCGCGGCGTTTCTGGTTTTTGTCGAACGGGGTCGCTGCTGTGAGCTGCGGTGTCAGGCCGCTTCGATCTTGCTGCGGTTCTGTTCGACCTGGGACAGGTAGCGCTGCACATTGTCCTGTTCCTGCGGCGTGGTGAACAGGCCGAGCTTGGTGCGCCGCCACAGTACGTCTTGAGGCTGGGTGGCCCACTCTTCGGCGCACAGGTAATCCACTTCGCGGGTGTACAGGCCGCCACCGAGGTGTTCACCCAGATCGGCCAGCGATTGCACGCCCTCCAGCAGACGCCAGGTTCGGCTGCCATAGGTGGTGGACCAGCGGCGTGCGATTTCGCTCGGCACCCAGTCGAATCGACTGCGAATGGCCTCGGCCAGGACTTCCGGCGTGGTCATGTCTTCGCCACCGGGCAAGCTGACCTTGGCGGTCCAGCTCGGACGCATTTGGGTGAAGTAGGGCGCCAACTGCGTCATCGCGGATTCCGCGAGTTTGCGGTAGGTCGTCAGTTTGCCGCCGAACACCGACAGGATCGGCGCCTCGCCCTTCGCGCCGGACAGTGCCAGGGTGTAGTCACGGGTGATCGCCGACGGGTTATCGGATTCGTCGTTGCACAACGGACGCACGCCGGAATAAGTGTGGACGATGTCGTCGCGGCTCAGTTGCTTCTTGAAGTGGGCATTGACCACCTTGAGCATGTAGTCCGTTTCGCCTTCGGTAATCGCCACGTTCGCCGGGTCCCCGGTGTATTCGCGGTCGGTGGTACCGATGATCGTCAGGTGGTTCAGGTAGGGGATAGTGAAGACAATGCGCTGGTCTTCGTTCTGCAGAATGTGTGCATGGGCGCCTTCGTACAGCTTGGGCACGATCAGGTGGCTGCCCTGGATCAGGCGGATGCCGTAGGGCGAATCCAGCTTCAGGTCATCCTTGATGAATTTGGCGACCCATGGACCGGCGGCATTCACCAGCGCTTTGGCACGGATCGAGAACAGGCTACCGTCGGCGCGTTCCATGTTCATTTCCCACAGGCCCTTGCTGCGGTGGGCACTCACGCAGCGGGTACGGGTGTGGATATGAGCACCTTTCTCGCGGGCGGCCATGGCGTTGAGCACTACCAGGCGGGCGTCGTCGACCCAGCAGTCGGAATACTCGAAACCCTTGGTGATTTCGCTTTTTAATGGGCTGTTCGCACCGAACTTGAGGCTTTTCGAACCTTCGAGTTTTTCGCGCTTGCCCAGGTTGTCGTACAGGAACAGGCCGGCGCGGATCATCCAGGCCGGACGCAGGTGCGGGCGATGCGGCAGCACGAAGCGCATTTGCTTGACGATATGCGGGGCCTTGGCCAGCAGCACTTCACGTTCAGCCAGGGCTTCGCGCACCAGACGGAATTCGTAATGTTCCAGGTAGCGCAGGCCGCCGTGGATCAACTTGCTGCTGGCGGAAGAGGTGTGGCTGGCCAAGTCGTCCTTTTCGCAAAGGAATACCGACAAACCGCGACCGGCTGCGTCTGCCGCAATGCCGACGCCATTGATCCCGCCGCCGATAACGGCCACGTCATAGACTTCGGCGAGCGGTGGAGCAGGCAAGGTAGAAGGGTTCATCGGCTGGCCTCGCGATTTTTCGTATTTGAATTCGAACATTAATGTTCATTTGCGAAAATGGTAGCCGATAAACGCGGGCACAGCCACTCGACTTCGATTGAAAAAACTCATCGAAAGGCCGAGAAAAGAAAATTTGTGAACATTTGCAGGAGAGGCAACCGACGGATGTGGTGAGCGGACTTGCCCCGGGGCAAGCCCGCTCACCACAGGGTTACACGACTTCCAACCGAACCTTGTGCTGGTTCAAAAGCTGAACCAGTGCCGGCACCGGCTGCTGGTCGGTCACCAGGCAGTCCACCAGGCTGATCGGCCCCAAGCGAATCATGGCATTGCGCCCGAATTTGCTGGAGTCCGCCGCCAGGATCACTTGGCGCGCGTTGGCGATGATCGCCTGGGACACCCGTACTTCCTGATAATCGAAGTCCAGCAGGCTGCCGTCTTCGTCGATGCCGCTGATGCCTACCAAGGCAAAGTCGACCTTGAACTGGTTGATGAAGTCGACACTGGCCTGGCCCACCACGCCACCGTCACGACGCACGTTGCCGCCGGTGAGCAGCACATCGAAGTCATCCTTGGCGCTGAGCATCGCGGCGACGTTGAGGTTGTTGGTGATGATTTTAAGGTGGCTGTGGTTCAGCAGCGCACGGGCGATGGATTCGGTGGTGGTGCCGATATTGATGAACAGTGAGGCGTGATCCGGGATTTGTGCGGCAATGGCTTCGCCGATGCGCTGTTTCTCGTCGCGCATCTGGTCGGCACGCATGGCGTAGGCGGTGTTTTCGACACTGGAGTCATACGCGGCGCCACCGTGGTAGCGGCGCAACAAGGTGGCATCGGCCAACTGGTTGATGTCGCGGCGAATGGTTTGCGGGGTGACAACGAACAGCTGCGCCATTTCCTCGATACTGACGTAGCCGCGTTCGCGGACCAGTTCGAGGATTTGTTGCTGGCGGGGAGGCAGATTCATGGGGCGTCCTTTGGGCTGCCATACAAAAGTGGCCCATGATGACGCAGGAATCCGCTCCCTGCCAGTTACAACCCCAACCCGGTCCGGCGCTTGGCTTATTCGGCGTCTTCGTGGGGTTCCCAGTCGCGGGTGCGGCTGACCGCTTTCTGCCAACCGGCGTAGAGCTTCTCTTTGGCCGCCTCATCCAGCTGAGGTTCGAATTCGCGTTCGATCACCGCCTTGCCGCGCAGTTCTTCCAGGCTGCCCCAGAAACCACAGGCCAGGCCTGCCAGGTAGGCGGCGCCCAATGCGGTGGTTTCGCGCATTTTCGGGCGCTCGACCTGGGTGCCGAGGATGTCGGCCTGGAATTGCATCAGGAAGTTGTTGGCCACGGCACCGCCATCCACGCGCAAGGCCTTCAAGCGTTCGCCGGAGTCCTGTTGCATGGCGTCGAGGACGTCGCGAGTCTGGTAGGCAATCGACTCCAGGGCTGCACGAATAATGTGATCCACGCGTACGCCACGGGTCAGGCCGAACAGCGCGCCACGGGCGTAGGGGTCCCAGTAGGGGGCGCCCAGGCCGGTAAAGGCCGGCACCAGGTACACACCATTGCTGTCCTTGACCTTGTTGGCGAAGTATTCGGTGTCGAGGGCATCGTTGATGATCTTCAGCTCATCGCGCAGCCACTGCACGGTGGAGCCGCCGTTGAAGACGGCGCCTTCCAGGGCGTAGGCCACTTCGCCGCGTGGGCCGCAGGCAATGGTGGTGAGCATGCCGTGCTGGGATTTCACCGCCTTGTCGCCGGTGTTCATCAGCAGGAAGCAGCCGGTGCCATAGGTATTCTTGGCCTGGCCAGCTTCGACGCACATTTGGCCGAACAGGGCCGCTTGCTGGTCGCCGGCGATGCCACCGATGGCGATGCCGCTTTTGGTGCGACCGTAGATCTCCGACGATGACTTCACTTCCGGCAGCATTTCCCGAGGGATATCCAGGATCTCCAGCATCTTCGCATCCCATTCCAGGGTGTGGATGTTGAAGAGCATCGTGCGCGAGGCGTTGGTGTAGTCGGTGACGTGGGTCTTGCCGCCGGTAAATTTCCAGATCAGCCAGCTGTCGACGGTGCCGAACAGCAGCTCGCCGTTGCGTGCGCGTTCACGGCTGCCTTCGACGTTGTCGAGGATCCATTTGAGCTTGGTGCCGGAGAAATACGGGTCGGTCACAAGGCCCGTGGTCTCGCTGATGTACTGCTCGTGGCCGTCGCGCTTGAGCTGCTGGCAGATTTCGGTGCTGCGACGGCACTGCCAGACCACGGCGTTATAAATGGGGCGGCCAGTAACCTTGTCCCACACCACCGTGGTTTCGCGCTGGTTGGTGATGCCGATGGCGGCGACCTGGTCATGGTGCAGGCCGGCTTGTGCCAGGGCCTCGACCATCACCGCGCTCTGGGTGGCGAAAATTTCCATCGGATCATGTTCGACCCAACCGGCTTGCGGGTAGTGCTGGGCGAATTCACGTTGGGCAGTGCAGACCACGTTGGCGTCACGATCAAAGATGATCGCCCGGGAACTGGTGGTGCCCTGGTCAAGGGCAATGATGTAGTTCTTGTTCTGGAGGTCGGTCATGTCGATTGCCTTGGGCGAAAATAGGTAAGTCGGTCATCAGCCTGGACCGCGAGAGGGCAGTCGGAACCAGGCTGGCGCTATCAGGAGGTGCGGGTCTTGCCGTTGACAGCCGTGTCAGGTGTTTCAGCTATAGCAGGTGTGGCGCTCGGCAGATGGCGGGCAATCAGCCCACGATAAGCGGCGGCGCCCAGGCATGCGCCAACGATCGGCGCGAAAATAGGAACCAGGAAGTAAGGAATATCCCGGCCACCCGTGAATGCCATTTCACCCCAGCCAGCGAAAAAGGTCATCAGCTTGGGCCCGAAATCCCGTGCGGGGTTCATCGCAAAGCCGGTAAGCGGGCCCATGGCGCTGCCGATCACGGCGATCAGCAGGCCGATCAACAGCGGTGCCAGCGGGCCGCGTGGCAGGCCATTGTTGTCGTCGGTAAGCGCCATGATCACGCCCATCAGGATGGCGGTGATGACCATTTCCACCAGGAAAGCCTGGGCCGTACTCAACAGAGCGTGCGGGTAGGTGGAAAAGACCGAGGCCAGCTCCAGGCTGGCCTGGGAGCCACGCACCATGTGATGGGCTTGTTCGTAATCGAAAAACAGGTTGCTGTAGAGCGTGTACACCAGCGCAGCAGAGCAGAAGGCGCCCGCGATCTGCGCAAGGATATAGAAGGGCAGTTTGCGTTTGTCGAAGTCAGCGAAAATGCACAGGGCAATACTGACGGCGGGGTTGAGATGGGCCCCGGAAATGCCGGCGCTCAGGTAGATCGCCATGCTGACGCCAACCCCCCAGATGATACTGATTTCCCACAAGCCAAAGCTGGCACCCGCGACCTTGAGCGCAGCGACACATCCGGTGCCGAAGAAGATCAGTAGCGCAGTCCCCAGGAATTCGGCCATGCATTGGCTCGAAAGCGAGGGCTGTTGAAGAGCAGTAGTCATTGAAAGCCTCAGTTGTTTTTCTTGTCTGGCGCCTGGCCGCAACGGGCCTTGCGCGCTGTACACCGTAGCCGGGATCCCCATCCCTGATACGGAGGATAGCTATGAGACCGTAGGAGTTTTCCTGCGGTATTCGTAAACGAAAAAATATAGACAAGAAAGATGGCTGTCAAAGGTCGAAAGTGAACCATTGGTCATTTTCAAACTATTGGTCTGGTGAATGATCATGCAGGTTTTTTTCCAGCATTCGCGCTTAAGGGGCCGCACTAGAGCGTTTTGCAGGGCGTTGGCCTAGAATTGGCCTTCTGTCTGTCATGCCCGGAGTGTTCATGACCCCCGCACTGGATCTGTTGAAGAAAGTTCGCGCCGAACATCGCGTCCACAGTTACGAGCACGACCCCAAGGCGGCGTCGTACGGGCTGGAGGCTGCGGAAAAATTGGGGCTCGACCCGGCGCAGGTATTCAAGACCCTGCTGGCCAGCAGTGAAAAAGGTGAGCTGCTGGTGGCAGTGGTGCCGGTCGTCGGAAGCCTCGACCTGAAAGCCTTGGCGCATGCCGCTGGCGTGAAGAAAGTCGAGATGGCCGATCCGGCGGCGGCGCAACGCTCGACCGGTTATCTGTTGGGTGGGATCAGCCCGCTGGGGCAGAAGAAGCGGCTGCGCACGTTTATCGATGTGACGGCGCAGCCTTTTGCGACGATCTTCGTCAGTGCCGGGAGAAGGGGCTTGGAAGTCGAGCTGCCGGCAGCAGTGCTGGCTGAACATACCCAGGCCAAATTCGCGGAAATCGGTCGGGCGTAGGCTCGCGCCTACGTTGCCTGAAACAGCACCAGGTGTTCGGCGGCCACACGAATGCCCACGTCGGCCCCGACCGGATGGTCTGCATGGCTGGGGAAAATCGATTCCAGTTGCGCACCGGTCGGCAGTTGCAGTCGATACAGTGTCGACGCGCCCAGGAAGGTCTTGCCGACGATCCGAGCTTGCAGGGTGCTGTCCGGCGCATATTCGATGTCGTCCGGGCGCAGCAAGACATCCACGGCGCTGCCGGTTGGCCAACTGTAGGCGCGGTTGCCACGCAGGTTGCCCAGTTCGGTAGAGACCGATTCCGGCGAACTCAATTGGCCACGGATGAAATAACCCTGGCCGATAAAGCTGGCGACATAAGGCGTGTGGGGTTCGTGATAGAGGTTGTAGGGCGTATCCCACTGCTCGAGACGACCCTCCTTGAACACACCCACCTGATCACTCACGGCGAACGCTTCTTCCTGGTCGTGGGTTACCAGGATTGCGCTGGTGCCACGCGCCTTGAGAATGTCGCGCACTTCATGGCTGAGCTTGCGCCGCAGTTCGCCATCGAGGTTGGAAAAGGGTTCATCCAGCAACAGCAGTTGTGGCTCGGGAGCCAGGGCGCGGGCGAGGGCGACGCGTTGTTGCTGACCACCGGAAAGCTCGTGGGGGAAACGCTTGCCCAGATTCTTCAGGTTGACCAGCTCCAGCAACTCGGCCACCACTCGGTCCTTTTGAGGGTGCTTGCGAATGCCGAAGGCGATGTTGTCGGCCACGCTAAGGTGAGGAAACAGCGCGTAGTCCTGAAACACCATGCCGATCCGGCGTTTCTCCGGGGCCAGGGTGAAGCCGGCGCTGGAGATCACCTCGCCTGCCAGGCTGATTTCACCTTCATGTATCGGCTCGAAACCGGCAATCGCGCGCAGTGTGGTGGTTTTGCCGCAGCCCGAGGAGCCGAGCAGGCAACCGATGTCGCCGGCATTGAGGTGCAGGCTGAGGTTCTGTACCACCCGTTGGTCTTGATAGCCGCATGCCAGATTGCGCAGGTTCAGCAACAGTGGCTGGCTCATGGCTGCTGGTACGACGGTGCAACGAGGAATTCAAGCAGGGCCTTTTGTGCGTGCAGGCGGTTCTCGGCCTGGTCCCAGGCGACCGAACGCGGGTCGTCCAGCAGGTCGAGGCTGATTTCTTCGCCACGGTGGGCGGGCAGGCAATGCATGAACAGTACGTCCGGCGCGGCCAGATCAAGCAGGGCACGGGTAACCTGGAACGGCGCAAACAGCGCCAGGCGCTTGGTGGTTTCGTCTTCCTGGCCCATGGAGGTCCAGACGTCGGTGCTCACCAGGTGGGCGCCGGTCACGGCTTCTCGCGGGTCGCGCACGATCGTGACGCGATCACCGGCCTGCTCCAGAAAGCGTGCATCAGGCTCATAGCCTTCAGGGCAGGCGACGCGCAGCTGGAAGTCGAACTGGATCGCCGCTTCTATATAGCTGTTGCACATGTTATTGCCGTCGCCGATCCAGGCCACGGTCTTGCCCTGGATCGAACCGCGGTGTTCGAGGAAGGTTTGCATATCGGCCAGCAACTGGCAGGGGTGAAGGTCATCGGACAGGCCGTTGATCACCGGTACCCGAGAGTTGGCGGAAAATTCGGTCACGGTGCTGTGGGCAAAGGTACGGATCATCACGGCATCGAGCATGCTCGACATGACGATGGCGCTGTCGGCGATCGGCTCGCCACGGCCCAATTGGGTGTCACGCGACGACAGGAAGATGGCCTGGCCACCCAGCTGAATCATGCCCGCTTCGAACGACACGCGGGTACGGGTCGAGGATTTCTCGAAAATCATGCCGAGCACGCGGTTTTTCAAAGGCTCGAAGAGTACGCCGCGGTTACGCAGGTCTTTAAGCTCAATGCCTCGACGGATCACACTGACCAGCTCTTGGGGTGTGCAATCCATCAGGGAGAGAAAGTGCCTTGCGCTCATCATTAACTACCTTTTTGCAACAGACCGCAGATACTCAAAGCCTTGTTTATTGTGACAACGGGCGAGACCTGCGGCGAAAGCCGCACGGGGCGACGAAATAGGGGAAGGCGCGATCTTATAATTAAATGTCGCGTCTTACCAATAGGGCTACGGTTTTTAGGGGTGTTCAAGAAGGGCGCGCGAGCGCTTTTGAAGACGATTTCCTGACAGCAGCGGGCCATTTGTACACTGGCCCCAAGGCCTTTTGCAATGCGCGAGGGCGGGCCCGAGCCAGGCTGTGTCGGTTTTGGCATTGGGGCAATGGCTTCTGAAACATTTGCTCACGCTTGCTCATGGTCCGGCCTGATGCTTGGCGATTCACGGGACTAACGTTGGTGGCGCGCCTCTCAGTCGCGGGCCATAGTTGGGCCAAAGCCTGATAAAGAGACTGGCCATGACCAAGACTCTGCACCACCGTGCCTGCCACCTGTGTGAAGCCATCTGCGGCCTGACCCTGGAAACCACCCGAGCTGATGACGGCAGCCTGGCGATCACATCGATCAAGGGTGACCCTCTGGACAGTTTCAGCCGCGGGCATATCTGCCCCAAGGCTGTGGCGTTGCAGGATATTCAGAACGACCCCGACCGCCTTCATCAACCCATGCTGCGGGTCGGCAGCGAATGGCAGCCGATCCCGTGGGATGACGCGTTTGCGTTGGTGGCCGAGCGACTGGCGGGCATCCAGGCTCGCCACGGGCAGAACGCAGTGGCGGTGTATCAGGGCAATCCCAGCGTGCATAACTATGGGCTGATGACCCACAGCAACTATTTCCTCGGCCAGTTGAAGACGCGCAACCGATTTTCCGCGACGTCGGTGGACCAGTTGCCTCATCACCTCACCAGTCATTTGATGTACGGGCATGGGTTGTTGCTGCCGATCCCGGACATCGATCACACCGACTTCATGTTGATCCTCGGTGGCAACCCGCTGGCCTCCAACGGCAGCATCATGACCGTGCCCGATGTGGAGAAGCGCCTCAAGGCCATCCAGGCCCGTGGCGGCAAAGTGGTGGTGGTCGACCCGCGGCGCAGCGAGACGGCGGCGATGGCCGATCTGCATCTGTTCGTGCGCCCGGGCGGTGATGCGGCGTTGTTGTTTGGGGTGCTCAACACGTTGTTCAGTGAAAACCTGACGCGTGACAGTCATTTGCCGGTCGAAGGCCTGGACGAGGTGCGCCGTGCAATCGCCGGGTTCAGCGCCGAGGCAATGAGCCCGCAGTGTGCGGTGCCTGCCGAACAGATCCGCCAGCTGGCGCGGGACTTTGCCGCGGCAGACAAGGCGGTGTGTTATGGACGCATGGGGGTTTCGACCCAGGCATTCGGCACGTTGTGTCATTGGCTGGTGCAATTGATCAACCTGGTGACCGGCAATCTGGACCGTGTCGGCGGCGCCTTGTGCACCACTCCGGCGGTGGACCTGGTGGCCTCTACGTCGGGCGGGCATTTCAATCGTTGGCAGAGCCGGGTTTCCGGTCGCCCTGAATACAGTGGTGAACTGCCTGTGTCCGCCTTGGCTGAAGAAATGCTCACCGCAGGCGAAGGGCAAATCCGCGCGCTCGTGACCGTGGCCGGCAACCCGGTGCTCTCGACACCCAACGGCAAGCAGTTGGAGCAGGGCCTGGAGGGCCTGGAGTTCATGGTCAGCGTCGATCTGTATATCAACGAGACCACGCGTTATGCCGACTTGATCCTGCCGTCCACCTCTGCACTGGAAAACGATCACTACGACACGACTTTCAATATGTTTGCAGTGCGCAACGTCACGCGTTTCAACCGGGCGATTCTGCCCAAGCCCGAGGGCGCGCTGCATGACTGGGAGATTTTTGTGGGCCTGGCCCGGGCGTTTGCCGCCCAGACCGGAACGACACTTAAACCGACTCTGGCGCCTGCGCAGATGATCGACTTCGGGCTGCGCGCCGGGGCCTATGGTGATGCTTCGAGCCACAAACTGTCGTTGGCAATGCTTGCGGACCACCCCCACGGCGTGGATCTGGGACCGCTTCAGCCCAATCTCGCTGCCCGGATGAAAACCGCTGATGGCAAGGTGCAGGCGGCGCCGGCGGTGATCCTGGCCGACCTGGCACGCTTCGCCGCACAACCGGTTCCGGTGGCGGACGAACTCTTGCTGATCGGCCGTCGCCATGTACGCAGCAACAATTCCTGGATGCATAACTATCACCGGTTGGTGAAGGGCAAGCCGCGCCATCAGTTGCTGATGCATCCAGATGATTTGGCCAGCCGTGATCTGAGCGACGGGCAACGTGTGCGCGTGAGCTCGCGGATCGGGATGATCGAAGTGGAGGTGATGGCCAGCCAGGACATGATGCCCGGCGTGGTCAGTCTGCCCCATGGTTGGGGGCATGGCCGCCCCGGCGTGCAAATGAGCATCGCCAGTGGGCAGCCGGGCGCGAGCGCCAATGACCTGACCGATGAGCGACAGCTGGACGAACTGTCAGGCAATGCGGCGCTCAATGGGGTGCCGGTGCGGGTGGCGGCGGCGTGATGTCAGACTGTCGGCTTGCCTGAGCATTCTGCTGGGATTTTGCGCTACAATGCGCCACCGTGCCGACCTGTGAGTCGCAAAGTTCCAGCCGAGGTGTTCCATGGATATCATCGAAACGATCAAAGAGCAGATTGCCAACAACACCATTCTGCTTTACATGAAGGGCGCACCCAACGCGCCTCAGTGCGGTTTCTCCGCGAAGGCTTCCCAGGCCATCATGCAGTGCGGCGAAAAATTCGCCTACGTGGATATCCTGCAGAACCCTGAAATCCGCGCCAACCTGCCCAAGTACGCCAACTGGCCTACCTTCCCACAACTGTGGGTGGCCGGTGAGCTGGTCGGCGGCAGTGACATCATCGTCGAGATGGCGGCTGATGGTTCGCTGCAAGCGCTGATCAAAGAAGCGGCGGCAAACGCGGCAGCGAAGAGCAACGCCTGATCCGCGCATAGTAAAAAGCCCCGCTTCTCGAAGGAGAGCGGGGCTTTTTTGTACCTGCGCGCCGAGGGTTTATTCGCCCATCTGCGATTGCAGGTAGTTTTCCAGGCTGACTTTGTTGATCAGGCCCAGTTGGGTTTCCAGCCAATCGATGTGTTCTTCCTGGTCTTCCAGGATGTCTTCCAACAATTCACGGCTACCGAAGTCACCCTTGGTTTCGCAATGTGCGATGGCAGCCTTGAGGTCGCTGTGGCTCTTGTGTTCGAACTTCAGGTCGCTGCTGATCATCTCCTGGGTGTGTTCGCCGATGTTCAGCTTGCCCAGGTCCTGCACGTTCGGCAGACCTTCCAGGAACAGAATCCGCTTGATCAACGCATCTGCGTCCTTCATGGCCTTGATGGATTCCTTGTATTCACGCTTGCCCAGCTTTTCCAGGCCCCAATCGTCGTACATGCGGGCATGCAGAAAGTACTGATTGATCGCGACCAGTTCATTGGCAAGGATTTTGTTGAGTTGCTGGATGACTGAGATGTCGCCTTTCATGACTGGGGTCCTGCCCTGTAATAGCTGTGTATAAGGCGGAGTTTGAGCGGCGAAAACCTTAGTGTCAAACCTAAGTTATTGAATAATAAATGAAAATTAATCGGAATAAGAATGTTTGTGTTCCGCGTCTTGACGCTAACTAATTGAATTGCAGACATAAAAAAACCGGACACTAAGTCCGGTTCTTCAAAACACGCTGATTCACGCGTGTGTAAATTCTGCTGAATAGGGGAGCGCGGCCTGAGCTGTCTGCAGCTGAGTCAGGGTTTCCCGTACCACTTGCTTGGCGAGGCAAGCACATTTGCCACATTGGCTGGCAACGCCGGTGGTTTCACGCACTTCCTTGTAGCTGCAGCAACCTTCATAGATCGCTTCGCGGATTTGTCCGTCGGTCACGCCAGTACAGAGGCACACATACATAGGGGAGAACCATCGCGGGTTTGAGGCTTCAGTGCGATGGATCTTAATGTTAACGAGAATGATTGTCAAAGTAGAATCTCGACCCTTGCACTTGCGCCCCTGGCGCGCTGACGAACGGTTTTTTCAGTGTATGATGGTCGGTCTTCACGAAGCGTGATTGCGTCACAGGGCTGTCGTTTATTTGAGGCAGGCTTGGAAGCGATCCTTTTACTTCAATCGTCACCCTCACATCAGGAGATATCCAATGAGCGTACTCGTCGGCAAACAAGCCCCGGATTTCGACGTACCCGCAGTCCTCGGCAATGGCGAAATCGTTGACAGCTTCAAACTGTCTGAAGCCATCAAAGGCAAATACGGCCTGGTGTTCTTCTACCCGCTGGACTTCACCTTCGTCTGCCCTTCGGAGCTGATCGCTCTGGACCACCGCATGGACGATTTCAAGGCGCGCAACGTTGAAGTGGTAGCGGTTTCCATCGACTCCCATTTCACCCACAACGCCTGGCGCAACACTGCCATCAATGATGGCGGCATCGGCAAAGTCAAATACACCATGGCTGCCGACCTGAAGCACGACATTGCCAAGGCCTACGACGTTGAGTCCGAAGGCGGCGTGGCTTTCCGTGGCGCGTTCCTGATCGACGACAAAGGCGTCGTTCGCTCCCAGATCGTTAACGACCTGCCGCTGGGCCGTAACATGGAAGAGCTGATCCGCCTGGTTGACGCCCTGCAATTCCACGAGGAGCACGGCGAAGTCTGCCCAGCCAACTGGAAAAAAGGCGACAAAGGCATGAACGCTTCGCCAGAAGGCGTTGCTGCTTACCTGAGCGAGAACGCTGGCAAGCTGTAAGCCAGGTTCAATGCAAAAAAAACCGGCCTAAGCAGGCCGGTTTTTTTATGCGCGGGAAATGACTTCAGTCGTTGTAATCTTCCCAGCCGCCCATGTCTTTCCAGCGGTTGACGATGCCGCAGAACAGCTCGGCTGTCTTCTCGGTGTCGTAGCGAGCCGAGTGGGCCTCACGACCGTCAAAGTCGATGCCGGCTGCCTGGCACGCTTTTGCCAGCACGGTCTGGCCATAAGCCAGGCCGGCGAGGGTGGCGGTATCGAAGCTGGAGAACGGGTGGAACGGGTTGCGCTTCATGTCCAGCCGCGCCACGGCGGCATTCAGGAAGCCCAGGTCGAAACTGCTGTTGTGGCCCACCAGAATCGCGCGTTTGCAGCCATTGGCTTTCAAGGCCTTGCGCACGCCGCGAAAAATGTCGGTGAGCGCTGCTTCTTCACTCACCGCCATACGCAGTGGGTGATCGAGCTTGATCCCGGTGAACTCCAGCGCGGCGGCTTCGATATTCGCCCCTTCGAACGGCTCGACGCGGAAGAAGTGGGTGTGTTCCGGGAACACAAAACCCTGTTCATCCATGCCGATGGTAGTGGCGGCGATTTCCAGCAGTGCATCGGTCGCGCTGTTGAAACCTCCGGTCTCTACGTCGATGACCACCGGCAGATAGCCGCGAAACCGCTCGGCCATCGGGTGACGGGAACTACCGCCACCGTGCTCTTGTTCGTCATCGTAAAAGTCTTCACTCACTTGCTTTCCTCCAGCAGGCGCCAGCGCAGTGTTTCACCGGCGCGCAGCGGGATGACGGTCAACTCGCCAAACGGCAGGCTGGCGGGGGCGGTCCAGTCTTCACGAACCAGGGTGATACGGTCGGTATTTACCGGCAGTCCATAGAACCGTGGACCATTGAGGCTGGCAAAACCTTCGAGCTTGTCGAGGGCATTGCGTTGCTCGAACGCTTCTGCATACAGCTCGATTGCCGCATACGCCGTGTAGCAACCCGCACAGCCACACGCGGCTTCCTTTGCATGTTGGGCGTGTGGAGCGGAGTCGGTACCGAGGAAAAACTTCGGGCTGCCGCTGGTGGCTGCGTCCAGCAACGCTACCTGGTGGGTGTTGCGCTTGAGGATCGGCAGGCAATAGAAGTGCGGTCGTATCCCACCCACCAGCATGTGGTTGCGGTTGTACAGCAAGTGATGTGCGGTGATGCTCGCGCCAACGTTGGCCGAGGCCTCGGTGACGAACTGCACGGCATCCGCGGTGGTAATGTGCTCGAACACGACCTTGAGGGTCGGGAACAGCTCGACCACGCGGCGCATGTGTTCATCGATGAAGATCTTCTCGCGATCGAACACATCCACATCGCCACGGGTGACTTCACCGTGGATCAGCAGCGGCATGCCCACTTCGGCCATGGCTTCGATGGCTGGCAGGATCTTGTCGATACTGGTCACGCCGGAATCGGAGTTGGTGGTCGCGCCGGCCGGGTACAGCTTGGCGGCATGCACGAAACCGGTGGCCTTGGCCTGGCGAATGTCTTCAGGCTGGGTGCGGTCGGTCAGGTAGAGCACCATCAGCGGCTCGAAGCGGCTGCCGGCCGGCCGTGCAGCGAAGATACGCTGGCGATAGGCGTCGGCTTCGGCGGCATTACGCACCGGAGGTACCAGGTTAGGCATGATGATGGCGCGGCCAAACGTGCGCGCTACATCGGCAACGGTGTGGGGCAACGCAGCACCATCGCGAAGATGAATATGCCAGTCGTCGGGACGCAGCAGGGTCAGGCGGTCGGACATTGGGGATTCCAGGCGGGTCAATCTGGTGGGAATGCTACCGGAAAAGACTCTTGCAGGCACTCGCTATCAAGTTTTGCCGGATGCGACCGATATCCCTGGGTATGCCTTAACGATGTATGACGCTTTGAAGTGTTGTAGAAACCAGTGGAGCCTCCCGTGCGCCAGCATTATCTAGCCCTGCTCAGTGTGTTCGCCAGCCTGCCTGCGATGGCCCTCACGTTCCAGACGCGTCTGGAGAACATCGAGTGGAAGGTGGAAGGCGACCAGTTCGAGTGCCGTCTGACTCAGCCGATCACCGATTTCGGCTCGGGCGAGTTCGTGCGCCGGGCCGGAGAGCAGGCCACATTTCGTCTCAAAGCCTACAACGGTGCGCTTGGGGCAGGCTCGGCCACTTTGCTGGCCGCCGCCGCACCGTGGCAGCCGGGCCGGGGGGACATCAATCTCGGCGCCGTGCGCGCCGGTAGTGGCGATGTACTGTTTAACAGTTCCCAGGCCCAGGCCGGGCGCCTGTTCAGTGGTTTGCTTGAAGGGCGCAGCCCGACCGTGCGGCATTACGGGCGTGAGGGCGGATACTCGGAGATTCGTCTGCTGCCGGTGAAATTCAACAAGGCTTACAACGACTATCAGGTGTGCACCGCCAAGCTGTTACCGATGAACTACGATCAGGTCAAGCAGACAGAAGTCGGCTTCCCGGGTGGTGGTATTGAGCTGGATGCGGCCGCCAAGCAGAAGCTGGCGGTGATCCTCGCGTTCATGAAGGCGGACCCCACAGTCAACCATATCGAGCTCAATGGGCATTCCGACAACAGCGGCAATCGCCTGACCAACCGCGACGTCTCGCGTCGCCGCGCGCTGGCCGTAGTGGATTACTTCAAGGCCAACGGCATTCCGGAATCCCAGATCACCGTGCGTTTCCACGGGGAAAGCTACCCATTGGTGCCCAACACCAATGCCGCTAACCGCGCCAGGAACCGCCGCGTGAACATTCAGCTCGAACGTGTGGCGGCGCCCGAAAAGCCGGCCCCCCAGGCAACTGCACCGGCGAACCCGGCCGCCACGTCATAAAGTGCGGTTCTGGGTCGCCCGTTCGACATAATCTGTCGCTTTATCTTCATTTGCTGTCGCGCCCCTGTAATTTCACGGTTTTGGTCGGTAGAATCGACGCCTTTCCGTACAACCCCGTGGAGTGATGGCATGGCCGACGTAAACAAGGTCGTTCTCGCGTATTCCGGCGGCCTGGACACTTCGGTGATCCTCAAGTGGCTGCAGGATACTTATAACTGTGAAGTGGTGACCTTCACCGCTGACCTGGGTCAGGGCGAAGAGGTCGAACCTGCACGTGCCAAGGCGCAAGCCATGGGCGTGAAGGAGATCTACATTGACGACCTGCGCGAAGAGTTCGTCCGCGATTTCGTTTTCCCGATGTTTCGCGCCAACACCGTCTACGAAGGCGAGTACCTGCTGGGTACCTCCATCGCACGTCCGCTGATCGCCAAGCGTCTGATCGAAATCGCCAACGAAACCGGCGCTGACGCCATTTCCCATGGCGCTACCGGCAAGGGCAACGACCAGGTGCGTTTCGAGCTGGGCGCCTACGCCCTCAAGCCTGGCGTGAAAGTAATTGCTCCTTGGCGTGAATGGGACCTGCTGTCCCGTGAAAAGCTGATGGATTACGCCGAAAAGCACGCTATCCCGATCGAACGTCATGGCAAGAAGAAGTCCCCTTACTCGATGGATGCCAACCTGCTGCACATCTCCTATGAAGGCGGTGTGCTGGAAGACACCTGGACCGAGCACGAGGAAGACATGTGGCGTTGGACCGTCTCCCCGGAGAACGCGCCTGACAAGCCGCAATACTTGGAGTTGACCTACCGCAACGGCGACATCGTCGCGCTGGACGGCGTTGAAATGACCCCGGCCACGGTGTTGGCGACCCTGAATCGCATTGGCGGTGAACACGGCATCGGCCGTCTCGACATCGTCGAGAACCGTTACGTGGGCATGAAGTCCCGTGGTTGCTACGAAACCCCAGGCGGCACCATCATGCTGCGCGCTCACCGCGCCATCGAGTCCATCACCCTGGATCGCGAAGTCGCTCACCTCAAAGACGAGCTGATGCCCAAGTACGCCAGCCTGATCTACACCGGCTACTGGTGGAGCCCTGAGCGTCTGATGCTGCAACAAATGATCGACGCCTCTCAGGTTCACGTGAACGGTGTGGTGCGCCTGAAGCTGTACAAGGGCAATGTGATCGTGACCGGTCGCAAGTCCGATGAGTCGCTGTTCGATGCCAACATTGCCACCTTCGAAGAAGATGGCGGTGCCTACAACCAGGCGGATGCTGCAGGCTTTATCAAGTTGAATGCATTGCGTATGCGCATTGCGGCCAACAAGGGTCGCTCGTTGTTCTGAGTTTCAAGCACGTCATGGAAAAATGGCTCCTGTTTAAGGGGCCATTTTTTTTGGCGCTGATTTTTACCCATGTTTATGGGTGTTTAATTTAAATCGTTCTTGTGCTTTTAAGTGGTTATGGTTATTTGACGGGGGAATGTTTTTTTACACATTTGCAGGAACTATGTCCTACAGAAATTTCACTCACTGAGCGGAGTTTGATGTGTAGGGGTTAAAGAATCTGTAGGGATTTTGGGTGTAAATAAATATGTTGAATGGAACTAAAAAAATCGGATCTTTTTCGCCTTTCTTCCACTTGTTTTCCTTCGTGCAAGGGGCATTTGCTGAAACTGATGTGCGCAATGTTTACCCTGTATGCCTTTCAGGGGGGATATTTCACTCAAAATATGTAAGGCCCCGGAAAGTTCTGAAAGCTTCAATAGAGGCTGATACATCCGGCTTAGCGATTTTTTGTAAGGTAATTCCGATATCGATGTGGGTTGGGTCTCTGCTTACTGTTGCTCGGGGGGGGACGCTATGCCAACGGAGAAACGACTAGGCTATTGTGCTTGCTCTAAATAATTCGAACAGCGAAATTGGACTTTCCTCATGAATAAAGTGCTGATCGTGGATGATCATCCCGTCATTCGTCTTGCTGTGCGTATGCTAATGGAGCGTCATGGTTATGAGGTCGTTGCCGAGACTGATAACGGTGTCGATGCGTTGCAGCTTGCACGGGAACATATGCCGGACATTGTCATATTGGATATTGGAATTCCCAAACTCGACGGGCTGGAAGTCATTTGCCGGCTGTCTTCCACCAAGCAGCCGGCTCCGTTCAAGGTGTTGGTGCTGACATCCCAGGCCCCTGGTCATTTCTCCATGCGCTGCATGCAGGCGGGAGCTGCTGGCTATGTATGCAAACAACAGGATCTGACAGAGTTGCTGAGTGCGATCAAGGCAGTCTTGTCGGGCTACAGCTACTTCCCCAACCAGGCGCTCAACTCTGTACGGTCTACCCTGGGGAATGCCAGTGAAGCGGAAATGGTCGAGCGCCTGTCGGGCCGGGAAATGATGGTGCTGCAGCAACTGGCACGCGGCAGGACCAACAAGGAGATTGCCGACGGTATGTTTCTCAGCAACAAGACTGTCAGTACCTACAAGACTCGCCTGCTGCTCAAGCTCAATGCCCGCTCTTTGGTAGACCTTATCGAACTGGCCCAGCGTAACGGCCTGGTCTAGGCCGAACAGCGCAAGCCTTCGGGCAGAAAAAAGCCTCCGTCAGGGAGGCTTCTGCTTGCCGGCGATCTTGTCAGAGATCGAAGTCGTAATCCGCCAGCTGTTTTTGCAAACGTCGTTCTTCCAGGAGATTGTCGATGGTGCGACGTTTGCTGAGATTGGTCTTGGCTACCTCCACCACAGGCGCTTCCGCCCCGTCGTCCTCCGACTCGCTAACCAGGTCGTCTTCTACATCCAGTTGTTCTTTGCCAGTGCTCATAAGGTTAACTCCAGGCTAAGACTGCCGTTGGCGCTCCTTATAACGATAATCCATGAACGGGTAAAAAAGATTTTTTCAATCGATGGATCGAAAAAAACAATAAACACTCAATCGTCGGAAGTCTTTTCCTTGAATTCGCACAGGTCTTCGATGCGACAGCTCCCGCAGCGCGGCTTGCGCGCCTGGCAGACATAGCGCCCGTGCAGAATCAGCCAGTGGTGGGAGTCAAGCAGGTACGGCTTGGGCACGAACTTCATCAACTGCTTTTCCACCTCCACCACGTTCTTGCCACGGGCGATGCCAGTACGGTTGCTTACACGAAAAATATGCGTGTCCACCGCCATGGTCAGTTGCCTGAACGCCGTGTTGAGCACCACATTCGCGGTCTTGCGGCCTACGCCAGGCAGTGCTTCCAGGGCCTCGCGGGACTGTGGCACTTCGCTGCCGTGCAGCTCCACCAGCAAGCGACAGGTCTCGATGACGTTCTTGGCCTTGCTGTTATAGAGCCCGATGGTCTTGATGTACTCCGACAAACCGTCCACACCCAGGGCATGAATTGCCTCGGGCGTGTTGGCCACCGGGTATAACTTGGCCGTGGCCTTGTTGACGCCCACATCCGTGGACTGTGCCGAGAGGATCACGGCAATCAGCAACTCGAACGGTGTGGTGTAGGCCAGCTCGGTCTTGGGTTCCGGATTGTCTTCGTGAAACCTGCGAAAAATTTCCAGGCGCTTTGCGGCATTCATGGGGGCGTGAGTTCCTTGCGGGCGGTCGGCGAAATTGTAGCGATACACACGGCAAGCGTTATCGCGTGTCAGGCCTTGCCGTGAGCATCTACGTGGCGCTGCGCCTCGTCGAGATCATGGTGTGCTTTGGCCAGTCGCTGAGGGTCTGCGTTCGCATCCAGGGCCTTCTTCAACTCGGCCCGGCGCATTGCCAACTGGATTTTGGCACGCTTGAGGTCGGCGGTCTTGCTGGATGCCGTCGCTGTCGTGGGTGCACTGGGCGTCTCCAGCGCAGCCAGCGCCTGCTCTGCGGCTTCGAACTGCTGTTGCAGGGTGATCAGCTGTGACTGCTGTTCAAACGTTGGTGGGTGACCAAATGCCTTCAATGATTTGTGCAGTTGGGCACGACTCATGGCCACCGTGATTTTGGCTTTCTTGACCGCTGCATCCTGAGCGTCGACGGACGGTATGGATAAGGTGGGCGCAGATCGATTGGTTCGAGCCAGCCGTTCGGCAAGCCTGTAGGCTTCTTCCTGTTGCAGTCGTGCGTTGCGTTGCTCAAAGCGTCGGCGTGCCCGGTCGCGTTTAAGGCCACGTTCATGACGCTGCTGATCATTGGCCGCCAAGCCACCTACAATCGGCAACACACTGGCTGCCGGGCGCATCTCAATGCAATCGACGGGGCAGGGGGCTACACACAGGTCGCAGCCGGTGCATTCGTCGAGGATTACGGTGTGCATCAACTTCGCCGCGCCGACAATCGCATCAACCGGGCATGCCTGGATACATTTTGTGCAGCCGATGCACTCGGCTTCGCGTATATAGGCGACCTGTGCCGGCGCTTCTCCCCGGCTGATGTCCAGTTCCAGCACCGGCACGCCCAGCAATTGCGCCAGACCCGCGATGGTTTCCTGCCCGCCTGGCGGGCACCGGTTGATGGCTTCGCCCCGCGCGATACCCTCGGCGTAAGGCTTACAGCCCGGATGCCCGCATTTGCCGCATTGGGTCTGCGGCAAGAGTGCATCGATGCGTTGAATGAGGTTCATGGGGGCGATCATTGGCAGGCGGCGTGTCGTATTGAGCAGGTTTGAGTTGTGAGCAGCTTTTGTAGCAAGCGGGCAAGCCCGCTGGCCACACAAGCCCGCTCGACACCGGCCTTACTCGCTTACTTGATGCGCTGGCCCGGCTTGGCACCGCTGTCGGGGCTCAACAGGTAGATTTCTTTGCCGCCAGGGCCGGCTGCCATCACCATGCCTTCGGAGATACCGAACTTCATTTTCCGCGGCTTGAGGTTGGCGATCATCATGGTCAGGCGACCATCGAGCTTGGACGGATCCGGGTAGGCGCTCTTGATGCCCGAGAAAACGTTGCGTTGCTCGTCACCGATGTCCAGCGTGAGGCGCAGCAGCTTGTCGGCACCTTCCACGGCTTCAGCCTTGACGATCAATGCGACACGCAGGTCCACGGCTGCGAAGGCGTCGAATTCGATTTCCGGGGAAATCGGGTCCTTGGCCAGTTCGCCATTGCCGGCTGGTGCCGATTCGCCGGTATCGGTCTGGCTGGCGATCAGGTCTTCTTTCGACGCGTCGGTCATGGCCTGCACCTTGACCGGGTCGATACGGGTCATCAGTGGCTTGAATTCGTTCAATTGATGGTTGGCGAGCAAGGTGGTGTGATCGTTCCAGGTCAGCGGTGCGACATTGAGGAAGGCCTCGGCGTCGGCGGCCAGCACTGGCAGCACCGGCTTGAGGAAGATCACCAACTGGCGGAACAGGTTGATGCCCGTGGCGCAGATCGCCTGGACCTCGGCCTGCTTGCCTTCCTGCTTGTTCAGTGACCACGGCGCCTTGTCGGCGATCCAGGCATTGGCGCGGTCGGCCAGGCCCATGATCTCGCGCATGGCACGGGCAAAGTCACGGGCCTCGTAGGCATCGGCGATACCGGGCGCAGCGGCCAGGAACGCTTCGGTCAGCTCCGGGGCGGCATTTTCGCTCACCAGCAGGCCCGCGTTGCCCTTGTGGATGAACCCTGCACAGCGGCTGGCGATGTTGACCAGCTTGCCCACCAGGTCCGAGTTGACCTTCTGTACAAAGTCTTCCAGGTTCAGGTCCAGGTCATCGACGCCACGACCCAGCTTGGAGGCGTAGTAGTAACGCAGGTATTCCGGCGACAGATGATCCAGGTAGGTGCGCGCCTTGATAAAGGTGCCCCGGGACTTGGACATCTTCTGGCCGTTGACTGTCAGGTAGCCATGCACGTTGATGCCGGTCGGCTTGCGGTAGCCCGAGCCTTCGAGCATTGCCGGCCAGAACAGGGCATGGAAGTTGACGATGTCTTTTCCGATGAAATGGTACAGCTCTGCGGTTGAGTCCTGGCCCCAGAACGTATCGAAGTCCAGCGCCGGCGTGCGGTCGCACAGGTTCTTGAAGCTGGCCATGTAGCCGATTGGCGCGTCCAGCCACACATAGAAATATTTGCCTGGCTCGTCAGGAATCTCGAAGCCGAAATACGGTGCATCGCGGGAGATATCCCACTGTTGCAGGCCGCTGTCGAGCCATTCGGCGAGCTTGTTGGCCACGGCGTCCTGCAAGGTGCCGCTGCGGGTCCAGGTTTGCAGCATGGCCTGGAAGTCCGGGAGCTTGAAGAAGAAGTGCTGCGAATCCTTGAGCACCGGGGTCGCGCCGGAAATCGCCGACTTCGGGTCCTTCAATTCGGTAGGCGCGTAGGTGGCGCCGCACTTCTCGCAGTTGTCGCCGTATTGGTCTTCGGTGCCGCATTTGGGGCAGGTGCCCTTGATGAAGCGATCGGCCAGGAACATTTTCTTTTCCGGGTCGAAATACTGTGTGACCGAACGTTGGTCGATATGCCCCGCGTCCCGCAGCCGTTTGTAAATCCGGGTCGACAGCTCGCGGTTTTCTTCGGCGTGGGTCGAGTGGTAGTTATCGAAGTCCACCAGGAAATCGGCAAAGTCGGCGCTGTGTTCAGCCTGCACGTTGGCGATCAGTTGTTCTGGCGTGATCCCTTCCTTTTCGGCGCGCAGCATGATGGCCGAACCGTGGGCGTCGTCCGCGCAGACATAAATGCATTGGTTGCCGCGATGCTTCTGGAAGCGCACCCACATATCGGTCTGGATGTACTCAAGCATATGGCCAAGATGGATGGAACCATTGGCATAGGGCAGGGCGCTGGTGACGAGGATCTTGCGTGGCTCGGACATGGGGCTCGGCTACTTGATGAAACGGAGGTCGGCCACTATAAAGCGCCGGGAAATTTATTTCACCCCGTGGCGCTGTTTCCGCCGCGTCCAAACCTGCGAAAGCATGCCGTTAAGCCTCTGGAACGGTTAGGATAGCCGCCTGTTTCAGTCAGTCTTTTTCGGGAGTAGCCCATGAGCGCCGTCAATCGCGCAGCGGTGGAAGCCGTTCTTCGCCAGTACACCGACCCCTATTTGAATCAGGACCCGGTCAGCGCCGGGTGTGTTCGTGCCATCGAGGTTCAGGGTGACCAAGTGGACGTTCGCCTGGAACTGGGTTACGCCGCCGGCCTGTTCAAGAGCGGCTGGGCGCAGATGCTGCAAATGGCCATCGAAGGTTTGGACGGCGTGCGTTCGGCCAAGGTCGACATCCAGTGCGTGATTGCGCCGCACAAGGCGCAGGCGCAGATCCCGGGCCTGGCCAACGTCAAGAACGTGGTGGCCGTAGCCTCCGGCAAAGGCGGCGTGGGCAAGTCCACCACAGCGGCCAACCTGGCCCTGGCCCTGGCGCGAGAAGGCGCGCGCGTGGGCATTCTCGACGCGGATATCTATGGACCGAGCCAGGGTGTGATGTTTGGCATCGCCGAAGGCACCCGACCCAAGGTCAAGGACCAGAAGTGGTTCGTGCCCATCGAGTCGCTGGGCGTCGAAGTGATGTCCATGGCTTTCCTCACCGATGACAACACGCCGATGGTCTGGCGCGGACCGATGGTATCCGGTGCCTTGCTGCAACTGGTCACCCAGACCGCCTGGGGCGACCTGGACTACCTGGTGATCGATATGCCGCCAGGCACGGGCGATATCCAGCTGACCCTGGCGCAAAAGGTTCCGGTGGCCGGCTCGGTGATCGTGACCACGCCTCAGGACCTGGCGCTGCTCGACGCCAGGAAAGGCGTGGAAATGTTCCGCAAGGTCAATATCCCGGTGCTGGGTGTCGTGGAAAACATGGCGGTACACATCTGTTCCAACTGCGGCCATGCAGAACATCTGTTCGGCGAGGGCGGTGGCGAGAAGCTGGCCAGCCAGTACGGTGTCGAACTGTTGGCTTCGTTGCCGCTGTCGATGCTGATCCGTGAGCAGGCTGACAGTGGCAAGCCCACCGCTGTGGCCGAACCTGATAGTCAGATCGCCATGATCTATCAGGAACTGGCGCGCCACGTGGGCGCTCGGATTGTGCTGCAGGAAGCGGCTGCCCCGGCGATGCCGACCATTACCGTCAGTGATGATTGACGGCCATTGAAAGGAAAAAGCCTCGGCCCTGCCGGGGCTTTTTCATGTCTGGAAGATCGGCAACAGTAGCCTGTTACGCTTTTACGCAATTGCTCGTGTAAGCATTTGCTTACTTTTTCGTAAGTGTTTGGTTTTTTTACCATCCATGTCTGTCTCGAATCGACGAGAGAGTTTTCTATCTTGTTGAAATATAAGAATTAAATATTGGATATGGAATCAAGAAACCTGTCAGTCCCTGGGTTGGATCCCGTTGAACTTCCCTTGGAACTCTTTAACATCAGCCCTGTGTCCACGGATTGGCACAGCCATCAAGGAACGATGGTTTGAAGGAACGTCGCAGGATGCGATTCATCAGGATGATGAAAAGGAATACAGGGACTAGGGAAAAAATGTGGGCGGGTCATACCGCCCCTTTTTTTTGCCTGCAGAAAAGTGAAACCCTGTCTCCAGAAACGCAAAAAGGCCCGCAAGGGGCCTTTTGGGGGCGGCGACGCTATCAGCGTTCGAGGTCTGCGATCTTGCCTTTTTTGCCATCCCACTCTGCTGCATCCGGCATCGGATCCTTGCGTTCGGTGATGTTCGGCCAGATTTCCGCCAGCTCGACGTTCAACGCAATAAATTCCTGCATCTCTGCCGGGACTTCGTCCTCGGAGAAAATGGCGACGGCCGGGCATTCCGGCTCACACAGGGCGCAGTCGATGCACTCATCCGGGTGGATAACCAGGAAGTTCGGGCCTTCGTAGAAGCAGTCCACCGGACATACTTCCACGCAGTCGGTGTACTTGCACTTGATGCAGTTGTCGGTGACGACGAAGGTCATTTCTAATTTTCTCCTCAGGCGGCGGCGGCGAAACCCTTTGTGGCAGGGCTCGCGAGGTTCGGGAGCGATAGTCTGCAGGCCAGGCTAATAGCCCGCAGCATCCCAAACCGCGCGAGAGTCTACCAGCTTGCACGCGTCAGCGTTATATCCGAACCTTCAGTGCATATAACATTTCGAGTGCTTTGCGCGGCGTTACGTCATCCAGGTCAAGCTTGGCCAACTCCTCCAGCACCGGGTGGGGCAGGCTGGCGAACATATCGCTCTGATGCGGCGCACTGGGTTTGGTTTTGGCCTTGGCGGGGCTGGCGACCACGGTTTCGTGGGGCAAGGCGGTGGTTTCCAGGCGGCTGAGGTGTTCGCGGGCGCGGGTGATCACATCGTTCGGCACACCGGCCAATTGCGCTACGGCCAGGCCGTAGCTCTGGCTGGCCGGCCCAGGCAATACATGGTGCAGAAACACGATGCGCTCGTTGTGCTCGGTGGCGTTAAGGTGCACGTTGGCCACCAGCGGTTCGCTTTCCGGTAGCACGGTCAGTTCGAAGTAGTGGGTGGCAAATAAGGTGTAGGCACGCAGATGCGCCAGGCGCTCGGCTGCCGCCCAGGCCAGGGACAAACCGTCGAAGGTACTCGTGCCGCGCCCTACTTCATCCATCAATACGAGGCTGCGTTCAGTGGCGTTGTGCAAGATGTTCGCGGTTTCGCTCATTTCCACCATGAAGGTCGAACGACCGCCGGCCAGGTCATCACTGGAGCCGATCCGCGTGAAAATACGGTCCACCAAGGACAACTCACAGCTGGCCGCCGGTACAAAACTGCCGATATGCGCCAGCAGCACGATCAACGCCGTCTGACGCATATAGGTGGATTTACCGCCCATGTTCGGGCCTGTGATCACCAACATGCGGGTATCGTCGTCCAACGACAGGTCGTTGGCGACGAACGGCGTGGTCAACACCTGTTCCACCACCGGGTGACGGCCCTGCACGATGTGCATGCACGGCTCGCTGACGAAACGCGGGCAGTTCAGGTCAAGGTTCAGCGCGCGCTCGGCCAGATTGCTCAGCACATCCAGTTCCGCCAGGGCGGCAGCGGTGTCCTGCAACGGCGCCAGGCGGCTGATCAGGTCCTCGAGCAAGGCTTCGTAAAGCATCTTTTCCCGAGCCAGGGCGCGGCTCTTGGCCGACAGCGCCTTGTCTTCGAACTCCTTCAGTTCTGGTGTAATAAAGCGCTCGGCACCTTTAAGGGTCTGGCGACGCTGATAGTCGATCGGTGCCGACTCGGCCTGCTTGCTCGGCAGTTCGATAAAGTAGCCATGCACACGGTTATAGCCGACCTTCAAATTGGCCAGACCGGTGCGGGCCTTTTCGCGGGCCTCCAGATCAATCAGGAATTGCCCGGCGTTTTCGCTCAGGGATTGCAACTCGTCCAGTTCGGCGTCGTAGCCGGTCTTCAATACGCCGCCGTCACGGATGATGGCTGGCGGGTTGTCGATGATGGCCTTCTCCAACAGGGCTGCAAGGTCCGGGTACGTGCCGGTGGTGACGGCCAGTTGTTGCAGGTGAGGCGTGTCCAGCTCGGTCATCGCCACTTGCAGTTGCGGCAGCGCGCCGAGGGCGTCACGCAGGCGAGCCAGGTCACGGGGGCGTGCGTTGCGCAAACCGATCCGCGCCAGGATGCGCTCGATGTCGCCAATCTCCTTCAACTGCGGCTGCAATTTCTCGAAGCGGTAAGCGTCCAGCAGGCAGGTAATGGACGACTGACGCGCTTGCAGCACGCTCAAGTCGCGCAATGGGCGGTTCAACCAACGGGTCAGCAAGCGGCTGCCCATGGCGGTCTGGCAACGGTCGACCACCGATTGCAGGGTGTTGTCACGCCCGCCGGCCAGGTTGGTGTCCAGTTCCAGGTTGCGACGGCTGGCGCCATCGAGCACCACGGTATCGTCCAGACGCTCATGGCGCAGGCTGCGCAAGTGCGGCAGGGCAGTGCGCTGGGTTTCCTTGGCATAACTGAGCAGGCAACCGGCGGCGCCGATGGCCAAGGTGAGGGTTTCGCAGCCGAAGCCTTTCAGGTCCTGCACGGAGAACTGCTGGCACAGGCTTTTCAGCGCCGAATCACGTTCAAAATCCCACGGCGCACGGCGCTTGGTCCCACGGCGCTTTTCCGCCGGCAGGTCTTTCGGCCAATCATCCGGGATCAACAACTCCACCGGGTTGATGCGCTCCAGTTCCGCCAGCAGATTCTCCCAGCCCTTGATCTCCTGCACGCTGAAGTTGCCACTGGTGATGTCCAGCACCGACAGCCCGAACAGCCGCTCATCCCCCAGCACGGCGGCGATCAGGTTATCGCGGCGCTCATCCAGCAGCGCCTCGTCACTCACCGTGCCCGGCGTGATAATGCGCACCACCTGACGTTCAACCGGCCCCTTGCTCGTCGCCGGATCGCCGATCTGCTCACAAATCACCACCGACTCGCCAAGCTTCACCAGCTTGACCAGGTAACCTTCCAGAGAGTGGTAAGGAATCCCGCACATCGGAATCGACTGCCCCGCCGACTGCCCACGCGCCGTCAGGGTAATGTCGAGCAACTTGGCAGCCTTCTTCGCATCCTCATAGAAGATCTCGTAGAAGTCGCCCATGCGATAGAACATCAACTGATCAGGGTGCTGGTTTTTCAGGCGCCAGTACTGCTGCATCATTGGGGTGTGGGAGGACAGCTCGGGAGTGTTCTTACTCATCGGATAGTAGGCAAATTCGTTGAAAGGAGTGGGGCAAAGGTGGGGCATTCCGCCCTGCGATTTTGCGATGGCGGCAAGGTTAACACGCGAGGTCGGGCGGGCGCAGTTCACAAGCGGATAGGTACCCCGGCAAGGTAAATGCTGGAAATATGCAAATCAGCATTTGCAAACCCCGAAATCCCCCGCCATTATCCCTGTTATGCAAAAACGCAACGTTTCATCCGTCTTAAGAGAACTGCTGGACCGCGACCGGATCTCCCCCACGGAGCTTCACCGGCGTACCGGCGTGCCTCAATCCACGTTGTCCCGGATCCTCAGCGGCAAGATCGTTGACCCCTCGGACAAGCACATTTCCCGTATCGCCGAGTACTTTCGCGTGAGCACCGACCAGCTGCGCGGCCGCGCGGCGGTGGGCGTTTCGCGGGAGGAGGGGCGTGACCCGATGCATTCGGAACTCAAGGACATAAGCCTGTGGGATGACGACACCCCCGTGAATGACGACGAGGTGTCGATCCCCTTTCTGCGCGAGGTTGAATTGGCTGCTGGATCAGGAAGATTCGTCATCGAGGAAAGCGAGAAGGCCAGCCTGCGGTTCGGCAAGCGCAGCCTGCGGCACAACGGGGTGCAGTTCGACCAGGCCAAGTGCGTGACCGTGCGTGGCAACAGCATGCTGCCAGTGTTGCGCGACGGCGCGACGGTCGGCGTGAATGCGGGCAAGAGCGGCATTGGCGATATCGTCGATGGCGACTTGTATGCCATCAATCACAATGGTCAACTACGGGTGAAACAGCTCTACCGCCTGCCTTCCGGGATTCGCCTGCGCAGTTTCAATCGTGATGAACACCCGGACGAAGACTACAGCTTCCAAGAAATCCAGGAGGAGCAGATCAGCATCCTCGGCCACGTGTTCTGGTGGGGCATGTACGCCCGCTGACCGCCTTGTCCAAGACAAAGCCCGCACCTGAGCGGGCTTTTTTTCGCCTGTAAAAATCATCCAGCCCAGTGCCTGCAAGGCTTTTGATGCATTGATGCATGTCATCAGGAAAAATAAATGCATTTATGCATTGACTGTATATGCATACATGCATATTCTTCGTCTCAAGCCAGCCAACAAGGTCTGGTGGAGGTGGCAAGGATGCCGCCAAGGAAGACAAGGAAGGCACGCAACACCGGCAAGGACGCCATCGAAGCGATGGCAGGGATGCCAGGCAACACCGGCAAGGATGCCGACGCTCTTTAGTTTCACCGCTTCAAGAACAGGCAGCGATGAACCGGCCTCATAACGGTTCAGAGGGTTGGCAACTGACCCGGGTGTGCAGCGTAAAGCACCAGAAGCAGTTATCCGGCAGACAGGGATCGTGGTCGGAAAAACATCGAGGAAAGATCCGTACCGCGCCAGTAGCGCCGAAAGATCGAAGAAGGACCGCATTACTGAAAAGCCCGGGCAACCGGGCTTTTTGGAATGCCTACCTACCCATGGATTTACCCAGAAACCGGCCCGTTGCCGGTAATGCTCAGCCAGGAGGCGTGACATGACAAACGAGCAGCAAGCGTTAGCGGAAATGCCTATCTGGCTGGTGATCGCACTGGCCTTGATCGGCGGGGTGTCGGGCGAGATGTGGCGCGCCGACAAGGAGGGCGCCCGTGGCTGGTCGCTGATACGGCGCCTGGCCCTGCGCTCCGGAGCGTGCATGGTCTGCGGGGTATCGGCACTGATGCTGTGTTATGCCGCCGGCATGTCGATCTGGACCGCCGGCGCCATTGGTTGCCTCACGGCCATGGCTGGCGCGGACGTCGCCATCGGCCTGTATGAACGCTGGGCGGCCAAACGCATCGGGGTCAACCAGGCCCCGACCTCCCGCCCGGATCAGCAATAACCGCCGCAAGGACGCAACGCGATGACACCTCTCGAAAAACCTTCTCAACTACCTGTCGCGATTGGAGACGCGCTGAAAAGTGCTTTCCCACAATTGCGTGTAGGCAATCACCACGACTTTGCCGGCGCCGGCGTACTGATCAGCGTGGAGCGCAACGGCCCCGGCACCCGTTCAGTCGAGGGCCGCAAGGCCCACGCCTTGTCGGTTTCACTCAGGGCCACCGTGGCCAGCGGTTCGGCACCTTTCGCGGCCTGCGACCTGGCCAGCCAACTGATGGACCTGGCCCTGGATAACCGCTGGGGTCTGCCTCCAGACCAGTGCGATTTGCCTATGGAGATTGTCGCGGCACCGTCGGTATCAGTCAGTACGGAAACGGACTACGACACCTGGACCGTGTCCTTCACCCAAACCCTCTATATCGGACCGCTGCTGCTCGAAGATCCCACCGGTATTCCGCTGTTTGCCCGCACCTGGGAAGTCTCGAACATCGACGACCCGGATCAATACCGCCCCCTGTAGGAGTCGCCCATGTTCGATGCATTGCTGCGCATGCAACTGGGGCCGATTGTCGAGCGCCTGGCTGAAATGGAGGCCCAACTCGACGACCTCTACCGCCGTGCCGAAAGCTTCTGCCGGATCGGCGTCTGCCAGGCGGTCGACCCGGCCAGCAATACCTGTCGGGTCAGTCACGGTGAGTTGCTCTCGCCGTCCATCCGCTTCTTCAACCCCAGCGCAGGTGCGCAGACGGAAACCCGCATTCCTTCGGTGGGCGAACAATGCCTGCTGCTCAACTATGGCGGTGGGGAAGGGGGCGAACAATCGGTCGCCCTGTTCGGCCTCAACAGCGGCCAGTTTCCACCAGTGTCCGGTGTGGCGTCGTTGACGCGGCGCCGCTATCAGGACGGCACTCAAAGCGATTACGACGATGCCAGCCACACCTTCAATTGGGTCAACGGCCCCACCACCGTCAGCGGTTCCCGTGAGCAGGTCACGGCGACGGTCGGCGCGGCGATGCTGCTGATGAGCGCCGACCGCATCAATTTGCAACTCGGTGGCAGCGGCCTTGTGCTCGACGCCGCCGGCATTCACCTGAGCGGTCCGGTGGTCGATCACCAGGGCCGCGTGATCAGCAGCGCATAAGGATTTGCCATGATCGGAATCGATAGGAACACCGGGGCAGCGGTCGATGACTGGCTGCAATTCGTGCAGCGTGCCACCCGAGCGCTGACTACCCCCGTGGGCACTCGGCAGAAGCGCCCGCTATACGGCTCGATGATCCCGCAACTGCTCGGCCAGAACCTGGGCGATGACCTGCTGATCCTCGCCCAGAGCCATGCCGCCCAGGCGTTCTACAACACCCAGAACGGCATCACCGACTTTCAACCCCAGGTCATCGTCGCCAGCCGCCAGGGCGCAGGTCTGTTGCTGCGTTTTGCCGGCACCTGGAAAAACCGTCAACAATCCTTCGAGGTCGTCACATGAGCATGCTGATCCCTGGCCAGAACCAACTGGCGGAACCGGCCATCATCGCCGTCGATGCGTTCGAACCGTTGCTGGCGGAATTCAAGGCGTTTGTCATCGATTACGTCGCCACCCGCGCGCCGCAGAATGCGGCCAAGCTCAAGGTCAGTCTCGACAACGAAAGCGAACTGCTGACCCTGGCCCTGGAAGCGTTTTGCGTGCGCCTGCAAACCCACGAGCGCAAATACAACGCCCGCATCAAGCAGATGCTGGCGTGGTGGGCCACCGGCAGCAACCTGGATGCGCGTCTGGCCGACATGGGCCTGGAGCGCCAGGTACTCGACCCCGGTGACCCGTCGGCATTCCCGCCGGTGCCGCCGGTGCTAGAAAGCGATGACGACGCCCGCCTGCGCTATTACCTGGCGCCCCACGCGCCGGCGGCGGGTTCGCGCATGCAGTATCGCCGCGAAGTGTTCACTCTCGGTGAGCGGCCTTCGGTCAAGGTGCAAAGCGCGACGCCTGGCGTGGTCACCGTCAGTTACACCTTCGACCCGGATGGCTATGCGGCCCAGGTCAAGGACGGCAACGGTCGGCGCACGGCACCGGGCGAAGTGATGGTCACCGTGCTTTCACGGGAGGGCGACGGCACGCCGTCCGCCGATTTGCTTGACGGCGTGCGGCGTCATTTCGCACGGCCCGATGTACGCCCGGAGACCGATCTCGTCAGCGTCCAGGGGGCGCAGATTCAACGCTACAAGATTCGTGTGGTCGCCAAAATCAACGCCGGCCCCGACTCGGGGTTGACCCAGGTCGCGGCGCAAAACCTGCTGCAAACCTACGCTGACTCGTGTCACCGCCTGGAAGGCCGCGTGGACCCCAGCTGGATCGACTATGCCATCCACAGCGCCGGCGCCGTGCAATTGCAGATCCTCGAACCGCTGGCGCCGATTATCAGCACCGCGTTCCAGGCCCCGTATTGCACGGGTGTCGAGGTGGAGGTGCGCACACTATGAGTGAGCCCAAACCGAGCCTGTTGCCCGTCAACAGCGCCCCCCTGGAAAAAGCCCTGGACCTGGGTTTTGGTTATTTACTGGAGCGGGTCACGCCACCCTTTCCCGAATTGATGGACCCGGACCGAACCCCGGCAGCATTCCTGCCGTACCTGGCGGCGGATCGGGCGGTGAACGAGTGGAGCACCACGGCGCCCGAAATCGAGAAGCGCCTGACCGTCAAACTGGCCTGGCCCACCGCACGCCAGGCCGGCACCCGCCAGGCCTTGGAAAACGCCGCCAAGGGGCTGCAACTGAGCCCCGAAGTGCGCGCCTGGTACGAACAGACACCGCCCGGCGTGCCCTACAGCTTTGCCGTACGGGCCTGGACCGAATTGCCTTACAGCGAAACCGTCGACGCCCGACTCGACCGCCGTCTGGCGGACGCCAAAAGCGAGCGCGACATTCTGTCGATTTCCGTCGGCTTGAGCGCCTCGGGTCGCCACAGCATCGGCGCCGCCACGCTGTGCGGCGAACTCACCACGATTTACCCCAACGTGTTGGCAGGGGTCGAGGCCACAGGACGCGCTTTTATGGCGGCCGGTCTCTACACCGTCGAAACCACCACCCTTTATCCACAGGAGCATTAAATGGCTGACTATTACACCCTGCTCACTAATGCGGGGATCGCCTACGAAACCGCCTGCAAGGCCGCAGGCGTACCGATCAAACTGGCGCAGATCTCCGTCGGCGACGGCAACGGCGCCGTCTACAACCCCGACGCCAGCGCAAAAGCGCTGAAACGCGAAGTCTGGCGCGGCCCGTTGAACGCGTTGTTCCAGGACGAAAAGAACCCCAGCTGGCTGATGGCCGAAGTCACCATCCCCTCCGATGTTGGCGGCTGGTATGTGCGCGAGGCCGGGCTGTGGACCGACACCGGCATCCTGTACGCCATCGTCAAATACCCCGAATCCTACAAGCCGGTGCTGGCCACGTCCGGGTCGGGGAAAGAGTTCTACATCCGCTCGATCTTCGAAACCAGCAACGCTTCGATCGTGACGTTGTTGATTGACGACACAGTGGTGAAGGCGACACGGGCCTGGGTGATGGACTACCTGAAGCAGGGCACCTATTCGAAGGCGGAGATCGAGACGCTGATTGCCCAGTCTTCGGCATTGCCCGTGGGATCGATGGTCGCGTTTCCGGTCGACAAGGTCCCGGTGGGTTTCCTGGAAATCGACGGCAGCGTCAAGAGTGCGGCGGCCTATCCGGACTTGGCGAAGTTCCTGGGGACGGCGTTCAACAAGGGCGATGAGGGCGTTGGGAATTTTCGACTGCCGGAGTCCCGTGGGGAGTTTTTGCGTGGGTGGGATCATGGGCGGGGGGTGGATGCTGGGCGTGTAATCGGTAGTTGGCGCGCAGACTCTTTCCAGGGCCATGGTCATGAGTTGCGTGGTAGGGCGGGCGTTATCAGTGAAGCGTCAAATGGGCCATTCGTATCCAATAAAGCAGGTGATACGGTCCTTGGTCCTACAGTTGCCACACCGATTACTGATGGCGTGAACGGCGACCCTCGCACTGCGAATGAAACACGCCCACGCAGTATTGCCGTGATGTACTGCATCAAAGCCTGGAACGCCCCCATCAACCAGGGAAACATCGACGTTGCAGCGCTGGTCAGCGAGCTCGATACCTTGAAATCTGCCGTGCCCGTCGGATCGATCGTGCCGTTCCCCAAAGCTGCTGTGCCGCCCGGATACCTGGAGTTGGACGGCAGTGTGAAGAGCATTGCGACCTACCCTGACCTGGCGGCGTATCTAGGGACTACGTTCAACACCGGTAATGAGCCAGCCGGGTTCTTTCGCCTGCCAGAGTCGCGCGGGGAGTTCTTGCGCGGTTGGGATCATGGTCGGGGTGTAGACGTTGGCCGCACTGCGGGAAGTTGGCAGAGTGATCAGCTAAAAGCTCACAACCACGGAATCACTGTCAGAGAAGCCGCAGCAGGTGGCGGCTTCACTACGATGTATTCCAGTGGTACGCAGACTAACAGCAGCAGTTATGTTCAGTCCGAGGGAGGTATCGAGACTCGACCACGCAACCTGGCGGTGATGTGGTGCATCAAGGCGTGGAACGCGCCGGTTAATCAGGGAAATATTGATGTTGCGGCCCTTGCGGCCCTCGCAACTCAAGCCACGGAAGCCTCTCAAGGTACCGCGAAAATTGCCTCGCAGGCTCAATCTGACGTTGGCACGGATGACGCAACGATCATCACTCCAAAGAAAATGCGCTTCGGCTTTGCAATGAGTTTCGCCGTCGTCAGTGGGTACATTCTGTTTCCTACTTGGCTGGGTGGTCTATTGATCCAGTACGGTCGGGTCTCGATACCGGGTGACCAATCCACAACGTTCACTTGGCCACTTGCATGGCCGGACGCATGCTACGCCATCTCCGGCGCAACATATTCGCCATTTGCACGTGCTGAAGATGGCGTCTGTGCGCAGTACAGAGCATTGACAAAAACAACAGTGGTCATTGATCGGCAAGATATTTACACGATTGCAGCTAATAACAGGGATATGTTCATCATCGGAATCGGAAAATAACCATGAGCATCTTTTATTGCGCAGAAACGGGCGGTTTTTATCTGCCCGGCATGCAGCCGTCTGATAAGGCTTGTCAGGCGATCACGAACGCACGTCACGCTGAACTTCGCTCCGAAAACGCCGCAGGGAGGATCATTGCTGCTGATGATCAAGGCTTTCCGGTCACTGTCGATCCGCCCGGACTCACCTCCGAGCAGTTGGGGGCCAAGGAGCGCTCATGGCGAGACCGCCAACTGGCGACCGCGACAGGAATAAGAGATCGGCACCGCGATCAATTGGAGTTGGCCATTACGACCACGTTGGCACCAGATCAATTCGCCGAGTTGTTGAACTACCTGCAGCAGTTACGTGACTGGCCACAGTCTGCGAATTTCCCCATGGTTGAAAACCGTCCGGAGCCACCGAGTTGGCTGGTCGAACAAACCAAGTAGGCAACGACTTATCACCCAAAACCGCACATCGCGGTTTTTTTTCGCCCGGAGATCCACCAATGGCCACTCGCCAAACCTACACCGTCCTCACCCCATTCCCCACCGGCGCCGGCCATTGGTCCTCCGTCGGTGAGGAACTGGAACTGATGGACGTCGAAGCATCCGCCCTGCGCGCCGCTGGCCGTCTGGAATTGACCAGCGTGCTGAACGCCGCAAAGGACACCACCCCGGCCAAAAAGGCCACTACCAAGAAGGCTGACTAATCATGGCTGAGGTTTTGAACTTCGAGCACAACGGCATCACCGTCAACGCCACCGAATCCCCCGAGGCCATGGGTGGCCTGGGCGATAACGTGATCGGGCTGGTCGGCACCGCGCCGAAGGCCCATGCGTCGATCCCCAAGAACGCGCCGTTTCGTATCAACAGTTTCACCACCCAGGCGCTGCTGGACCCGACCGGTACCGAGTCGGGCACGCTGTTCCAGGCGGTGTACCAGATCCTCAAAGTGGTCAAGGTGCCGGTCTATGTGGTGATCGTCGACGAGGGCGCGACCCCGGCGGACACCGTCAATAATGTGATCGGCGGCGACGAGCCGGTGACCGGTCGCAAGCTGGGCCTGGCCGCGCTGGCCGGCGTGCCGGAAGACCTGACCATCATTGGCGCGCCGGGCTTTACCGGCACCAAGGCCGTGGCCGGTGAGTTCGCCGCGTTCGGCAAACGCATCAAGGCCCGTGTGGTGCTGGATGGCAAAGACGTCAGCGTCGCCGATCAAGTGAAGTACAGCGGCGAACTGGGCGGTGCCGACCTCGGCTTCGACCGTTGCCTGCTGGTGCACAACCTGCCGTCGGTGTACTCCAGGGCGGCGAAGAAAAACGTATTCCTGTCGCCGTCGTCCCTGGCCATCGCCGCGTTGGCCAAGGTCAAGCAGTGGGAAAGCCCGGGCAACCAGGTGACGTTCGCCGAGGACGTTTCCCGCGTGGTTGAGTACAACATCCTCGACACCTCCACCGAAGGCGACCTGCTCAACCGCTACGGCGTGAGCTACTACGCCCGCACCATCCTTGGCGGCTTCTCGCTGCTGGGCAACCGGTCCATCACCGGCAAGTTCATCAGCTACGTGGGCCTGGAAGACGCCATCAGCCGCAAGCTGGTCAAGGCCGGCCAGAAAGCCATGGCCAAGAACCTCACCAAGTCCTTCATGGACCAGGAGGTCAAGCGCATCAACGACTGGCTGCAAACCCTGGTCGCCGACGAAACCATTCCCGGTGGCAGCGTGTACCTGCACCCGGAACTCAACAGTGTCGAGAAGTACAAGAACGGCACCTGGTACATCGTCATCGACTACGGCCGCTACGCGCCGAACGAACACATGATTTATCAACTCAATGCCCGCGATGAAATCATCGAGCAGTTCCTGGAGGACGTTCTCTAATGTTTACCAACCGTGTAAGACAGGCCATTGCGGCCACCCTGCAAGGCCTGCCGTTGTCCGCGACGGTGGAAGAGTTCACCCCGCCGAAGATCGAGTTCGAGATGGAAGCCATGTCCGGTGGCCGCTTCATCGCCGAAGAAATGGCCAAGAACGGCAAGGTGCTGGGTGCCAAGCTGGTGCTGCAAGGCGCCGGCCCGGAAGTGATGCTGGCCCTGGGCGTGCGCCTGGGGGACGACATCCTGCTCAATGTGCGTGAAGCCGGCCAGGACCAGGACGGCAAGACCTATTTCACCTACCACACCGTCGGCGGCAAGCTCAAATCCCTGGAGGAGGCGAAGCTGAAGATGGGTGACAAGGCCACCACCACCCTGGAGCTGTCCTGCCGCACCTACAACCGCCTGGAAAACGGCATCCCGGTAATCGACATCGACGTGCGCACCCAGAAGTTCGTGCTCAACGGCGTGGACATCCTCGGCGATGCCCGCCGTGCGGTGCTGATGCCTTAAAGACCCCGTGATCTGAGGTGGGCACTGTCAATGTGGGAGCTGGCTTGCCTGCGATACAGGCGACCCGGTTTATCTGCTGCACCGCGGTGATGCCTTCGCGGGCAAGCCCGGCTCCCACATTGACCGCGCTCATCTTTGTATCTGCGTTTTCTTCAACAGTTGTTGACCAAGGAATTGCCCCATGGCCTGGATGCCACCCCTGCATGTCCTGCTGTCTTCGATCACCGCCGATACCGGCGCGAAGATCGAGCAGGTTCAGCTCAAACCGCTGTACTACGCCGCGCAGAAAGATGCGCTGGCCCGGGCCGGTGACGACGAGGACGATCAGTTCTTCGAACTGGCGAAACTCGCCACCGGCCTGTCGGAAAACGAACTCGACCAGCTCAAGCGCCCGGATTACGTGAGCATTGCCCAGTACGTACACGAGATGTCGACGCGTCCTGCGTCGTTCTTCCGTGGCGAACCCGAAGATGCCTCGGCCGATGCGCCGGTCAAGCTGCTGCTGCCTCTGGAGGCCGCCGGTCGTAGCCACACCGACCTGCCCCTGGAAATGCCCGCCCTGCGTGCCACCAAGGTGATGAAAAAACTCGCCAGCGACAAGGAACGTGCCGAGTTCATCACCGCCCATTGCACCGGCCTGATGATCCCCGACCTGGCCCAACTCACGGTGCCCGACTGGACCGAGTTGCAGGTGCGCATCAACGATTTTTTAAATCAACCGGCGGCCTTCTTTCGCAACGCGACATCGACGTAATCCTCGATGTGGTGCCGCTGGTTTATTCGGTCAATGAGGCGGAAATCCTGGAGTGGGATGCCGCCAAAGCCTTGCGCCGCTACGACATCGCGATCACTCGCCTTGGCGTCAAACAGGAGTAGAGCGGTATGCAAATCAATTATTCGCTGGCGTCGGCCGGGCTGACGTACAGCGCAAGCGTCACGGATGACGCGCGGCCTCAGCCGCAAAACCTTGTCGGGCCGTCACCGCTGGATGCCGTACAACAACCCTTTTCAAGCCTGGGCCTGGCGTTGGCCAACGCGGGCGTGGTGATCAATCGCCTGGTCATGGAGCAGGTGCTGCTCAGGGAAACCCTTGAGACGTTCAACGCTTCGTTGCTCAAGAGTTTGGAAGTGCGGCAGACGGTTGACGGCAGCGCCACCGAGAAAAAGACCTCCACGGAACCGGCTTCGACCCAGGCGCGCCGGGAAGCTTATGAGGCGAGTACGACGCGCCTTTCCACCGCTGTCGATAAAGCCCAGGCGCCGGTGGTGGATACCTCGCTGATGCTCCTCACCGACATTGTCGATGGCCTGACGGCGTTGGCCGAAGCGCTGCCGAAAACCACCGCCGCGTTGAGTCTGGCGGGTGCGGCGTTGGCGCCGTTGGTCTCTGGAGTTTTTGGCGCGGTCACGGACAAACTGTACGAAAAGGCCGCAGAGAAAATCCTCGGCGGTGGCGCTTCACCGGCCAGTTCTGGCGCTGGAAAGACGGGCGAAAGCACATCCACCCCAACCAAACCGGGTAAAACCAAAGGCGCCTCGATCAAACCAGGGCGCCAGGGTTTGTTCGGCCAGGTGGCCAAGGTGGGCAGCGCGGTTGAGAAAGCGGCATTGCCGCTGATGCTGGTGGGCGCAAGTGTCGACATTGGCCGTGGGCTGGCGTCGGGCGACATGAAGGCGGTCGGCACCGGAGTGGCTTCGGCCGGCGGTGCGGTGGCCGGTGGTTACGCCGGCAGTGCCATTGGCGGGTTCGTCGGCGCCAGGGTTGGCGGCATCGCCGGGGCCGCGCTCGGCTCGATCATTCCGGGCGCCGGTACCCTGTTGGGCGGCGTGCTGGGCAGCGTGGCGGGGAACCTGCTGGGCAAGGCCGTCGGGGGCGTCGTGGGCAATTTTGTCGGCAGCGACCTCGGCGGATGGCTGAGCGAAAAAGTCATGGGCCCTGCGGACCGCCTGCCCCCGCCGGCTGACGTCAGCAAAAACCTCGGCGCTGCCCAGGCGGCCAATCAAGCACTCACCTTCGCTCCGCAAATCACCATCAACGCGCCTGAACAAGCCAGCAATCAAGAGCTGGCCACCCTGGTGGTGCAACAGATCGAAGCGCAGTTCACGCCGCTGTCGATGGGTGATCTCTTGGGCGCGCGCAGCGGCGCCGCTTTGAATGATGGGAGGGTCTGATGCGACAACAAATGGTATTGGGCAATTTCATTTTCGGACTGGCTCGCGACTTTGCCTATGACACGCTCGCGCGCAATTCGGATGGCGGCTGGACCAGCCTGGACATCATCGCCAGCAAACCGCAATCGCGGCAGTCCGGGCAAAAGTCGGAAACCCTGACGTTCACCGGCAAAGCCATGTACGCCACCGGCATGCAACGGCTCGACGAGCTGCGTGCCTTGCAGGCCGAGCGCCGACCGTTGCCGTTGGTCGACGGTATCGGTCGCAACTGGGGCCTGTGGCGCATCAATACGATTGCCGAGAATCAGAGCGGCGTGATCGATGACGGCACGGCCATGCTTATCGGCTGGACACTCACCCTGGAGGAGTTCGTCAATGCGTAGAGCACGAAGCATTGCCGGTGATTCGGTCAACCTGCTGCTGTACCGCGAGCTGGGCCGTTGTGACGATGCCGCAGAAGAGATGCTCTGGCGCTTGAATCCCGCGTTGGCCGAGCAGGGCCCGGTCTTGCCGGCGGGCGTCTGGGTGAATGTGCCTGAAGTACCGTCGCAGCCGGCCGCTGCGCGCCCTGTCACCGCCTGGGATTAAGGAGGCGTCATGCCCTTGGGATTTACGCCGAGCGTGGAGTTTTACGGCGCCAATGCGGCGCTGCTCAATCAGCGGGTGATGAGCTGGACCCATACCGACGCCGCCGGCATCGAGTCTGACCGGCTGGAGTTGACGATCAATACCGAAGGGCTGGACGGGCTGCCGAGCCTGGGCGGCAAGATCGGCCTGCGGGTCGGTTATCGCGAGTCCGGGCTGGTGGAAAAGGGCGAGTTCGTGGTGACGCAACGCACGCCAGTGCTGTTTCCCATGCGCCTGCACATCGTGGCGTCTGCTGCGCCGTTCAGTGTGTCGGACGTCAGCGGCTATCGTCAGCGACGCTCGGTCAGCCATGGCGCCACGACGCTGGGCGCGCTGTTTCGCCAGTTGGTGATGCGCCATGGTTTTTCGCCCCGTGTGGCGCCGGCGCTGGAAGGGATTGCGATTACCCATATCGACCAGTCCAACGAAACCGACATGGGCTTTCTCACCCGGCTCGCGGCGCGCTACCGCGCCGTGTGCAAGCCGATCGACAACCTGTACGTGCTGGCCCAGAGCGGGCAAGTCAAGTCGTTGTCCGGCCAGCAACTGCCCGATGTCACGCTGTCGGTCACCCAGGACAACCGCCCGGGCAGCCAGGCGTTCATCACGGCCAAGATCGACGAAAAGGCCCGCTCGAAATACCGCGGCTGTCGGGTCTACTGGTGGGACAACACCCGCTGTAGCGAACGGATGGTGCAGGTCGGCAGCGCGCCGTTCAAGACCTTGCGCCAACGCTGCCAGAACGAAACCGAAGCCCGGGCCGTGGCCGAAGGCGAGCTGCGCCGTGTCGGCCAGCAAGCGCTGACGCTGGTCATCGAATGCCCAGGCAACCCGCAACTCTGCGCCGAAGGCCTGGTGCTGCTGGACGAGTCCTGGCCGGCGTACATGCGTGGGCGCTGGTCGATCGACAAGGTGATCCACACCCACGATGAGAAAGGCTATCGCAGCTCGGTCACGGCGCTGGGGCTGGCCCATTAGCCATCCCCCGTCCTGCCAATCGGCCGGTGCGTTGTCTTGGTTGTCGTCGGTCATGTTGTGACAGGTTTTATTTCGAGACGTGAAGAACCATGGTTATAACGCTTTCTCAACTGATCCAGATCTTGCCTGGCGCCCGCTTCAGAGCGGGCTTTTTTTTGCCCGTATTGAACGTGGCAATGTCCAGGTTCGAGGTTGATCAGCCAAAACGCATCGCTGCCTTCCTCGCCCAAATCGGCCACGAATCCGGCGAGTTGCGCTACGTACGTGAACTGGGCAGCGATCAATACCTCAGCAAGTACGACACCGGCGCTCTTGCTGCCCGTCTGGGTAATACGCCCGAAGCGGATGGCGATGGTCAGCGGTATCGGGGCCGGGGGCTGATCCAGATTACCGGGCGGCGCAACTACCTGGCGTGCAGCCGGGCGTTGTTCGGTGATGATCGGCTGTTGCGACAACCGGAATTGCTGGAGCAACCGCAGTGGGCCTGTGAGTCCGCTGCGTGGTTCTGGCAGAGCAATGGCCTCAACGAACTGGCCGACAAGGATCAGTTCACCACTATCACTCGGCGGATCAATGGTGGCCTCAATGGGCTGGATCATCGTTTGCAACTGTGGGCGCGAGCCAGGGAGGTGCTGTGCGTGCCCGTCTGATCGGGCTGGTTGTGTTGCTGGTGGTGACGGCAGGTGGGGTGTGCTTGTCAGGCCTATGTGCAAGCCATCGCCCGTTAGCGTTTTGACGCACGTTGCAACTTGCGTGGCCGATTGGCTCCTGTAGGGTAGGCGAACCCCCGCTCATTCCCGGAGACGACCGTGAAGGAAATCACTCAACTGGCTGCCGAACTGGGTCGCCGCTTGCAGGTGCTCAATGCCCACGTCACCACTGCCGAGTCCTGCACCGGCGGTGGCATTGCCGAAGCGATTACGCGCATCCCGGGCAGTTCGGCCTGGTTCGAGGCCGGGTATGTCACCTATTCCAACCGACAGAAGACCCGGCAGTTGAATGTGCCGGAAGCGTTGTTTCCCAAAGTCGGCGCGGTGAGCCAGGAAGTGGTGGAGGCCATGGTCCGTGGCGCCCAGGAGAAAAGCTTGGCGCGTTTCGCCGTGGCGGTCAGCGGTGTGGCGGGGCCGGACGGCGGCTCGCCGGACAAACCGGTGGGCACGGTATGGCTGGCGTTTGGCGTGGGTGATGAGGTCACGGCCGAGCGCCAGCACTTCCCCGGCAACCGCGACGAGGTCCGCCGACAAACGGTAAAGGCCGCGCTAGAGGGCTTGTTGCGACGAGCTGCAGCAGAAATAGAAAATCAGGGGTAGGCGATCCCCGATCTTTGTGGAACAATACTGTCTACTTATACAGGTGTTGGCCGTCAGGCCTTATTGATTACGTGAGGACTTTAATGGACGACAACAAGAAGAAAGCCTTGGCTGCGGCCCTGGGTCAGATCGAACGTCAATTCGGCAAGGGTGCCGTAATGCGTATGGGCGATCACGACCGTCAGGCGATCCCGGCCATTTCCACGGGCTCTCTGGGTCTGGACATCGCGCTCGGCATTGGCGGCCTGCCAAAAGGCCGTATCGTTGAAATCTACGGTCCTGAATCTTCCGGTAAAACCACCCTGACCCTGTCGGTGATCGCCCAGGCGCAAAAAATGGGCGCCACCTGTGCGTTCGTCGACGCCGAGCACGCCCTGGACCCTGAGTACGCCGGCAAGCTGGGCGTCAACGTTGACGACCTGCTGGTTTCCCAGCCGGACACCGGTGAGCAGGCCCTGGAAATCACCGACATGCTGGTGCGCTCCAACGCCATCGACGTGATCGTGGTCGACTCCGTGGCTGCCCTGGTACCCAAGGCTGAAATCGAAGGCGAAATGGGCGACATGCACGTGGGCCTGCAAGCCCGTCTGATGTCCCAGGCGCTGCGTAAAATCACCGGTAACATCAAGAACGCCAACTGCCTGGTGATCTTCATCAACCAGATCCGTATGAAGATCGGCGTGATGTTCGGCAGCCCTGAAACCACCACCGGTGGTAACGCGCTGAAATTCTACGCGTCGGTCCGTCTGGATATCCGCCGTACCGGCGCGGTGAAGGAAGGCGACGAGGTGGTGGGTAGCGAAACCCGCGTCAAGATCGTCAAGAACAAGGTGGCGCCACCTTTCCGTCAGGCTGAGTTCCAGATCCTCTACGGCAAGGGTATTTACCTGAATGGCGAGATGATCGACCTGGGTGTGCTGCACGGTTTCGTCGAGAAGTCCGGTGCCTGGTACGCCTATAACGGCAGCAAGATCGGTCAGGGCAAGGCCAACTCGGCCAAGTTCCTGCAGGACAATCCGGAAGTTGCAGCCGCCCTTGAGAAGCAGATTCGCGACAAGCTGTTGTCCGCAGCGCCGGATGTGAAAGCCGCTGCCAACCGCGAGCCGGTTGAAGAAATGGAAGAAGAAGTCGATACCGACATCTGAACCCAGCGATGACAGTTGTACTGGATACACTCGTCGCCGTTCGGCGCACTGCCATGGACCTGCTCGCTCGCCGTGAGCATGGTCGAGTCGAGCTGACGCGTAAATTGCGTCAGCGCGGCGCAGAACCCGAGATGATCGAGACAGCCCTTGATCGCTTGACGGAAGAGGGGCTGTTATCGGAAGCCCGTTACCTCGAAAGTTTTGTCTCCTACCGAGCCCGTTCCGGCTATGGTCCGGCACGGATTCGCGAGGAATTGAGCCAGCGCGGCCTGCACCGCGCCGATATCGACCTTGCCCTACGTGAGTGTGGTATCAGCTGGCAAGCGCAGTTGGAAGACACCTGGCGCCGCAAGTTTTCGGGGCATCTGCCCATTGATGCCAAGGAGCGAGCCAAACAGGGGCGCTTCCTGAGCTATCGCGGATTCTCGATGGACATGATCAGCCGCTTATTGAGTGGTCGTGATCTGGACGACTGAGCATAGGCTGTTGTGGTGAGCGGGCTTGTTTCTGATGAACAGGCATGATTTGGTGAGTGGCCGTGTTTCGGATGAGTAGGCTTGTTCGTGTTGAGCGTGCTTGTTTGTGGTGAGCGGGCTTGTCCCGCGCTGGGCTGCGCAGCAGCCCCAATCGCCCCACGGTTTAAATCGGAAGTATTCAAAGCATCCAAGGGCCCACTATGAAAATAGTGGGCCCTTTTTTTTCGTCTGCAAAAAATCAAGCCGGTTGTGGCGCTACCCGCTGCTGCGTCTTCCCCTGCGCCTGTGCCCAGTTTTCCGGCAAGTTGATGTAGTCCACCAACTCCCGCAACCGCCCCTGGTCGCGCCCATTGAAGTTGAACACCAGGCGTGTCAAATGGCTGAACTTTGCTTCGTCATGTTCTTCGCCGGTATACGCGAGCTGCTGGAATTCCCCACTCAGTCGCAGGCTGGCGAACTCGTTCTGCAAGTGGGCCAGCGCCCGCTCACTGAGTGGATGGTTCATGCGCACGACAAACTCACGCTTGAGCCAGCGGGTGGAGTGGAAGTTGGCATAAAACTGATTGATTTCCTCCACGGCCTCTTCTGCGCTGTGCACCAGTCGCACGAGTTTGAGGTCGGTCGGCAGGATATAGCGATTGGCTTCCAGTTGGCTGCGGATAAAGTCCAGGGCGCCTTGCCAGAACCCACCACCTGGCGCGTCCAGCAACACCACCGGCACCAGCGGGCTCTTGCCGGTCTGGATCAGGGTCAATACCTCCAGCGCTTCATCCAGGGTGCCAAAACCGCCGGGGCACAGCACCAGTGCATCAGCCTCTTTGACGAAGAACAGCTTGCGGGTAAAGAAAAAGTGGAATGACAGCAGGTTGTCGGTGCCATCGATGGTCGGGTTGGCGTGCTGTTCAAACGGCAAGGTGATATTGAAACCCAGGCTGTGCGCCAGGCCAGCACCTTCGTGTGCCGCTGCCATGATGCCGCCGCCGCCGCCGGTGATCACCATCAAGTCCGATTTTGCCAGCAGTGCGCCGACTTCCCGGGCCAAGGCATACAGTGGGCTTTCCACCGGGGTGCGTGCCGAGCCGAACACCGTCACCTTGCGTCGTCCCTTGAACTGTTCGAGCACGCGGAAGGCGTTGTCCAGTTCGCGGATGGCTTGCAGGGTGATCTTGGCATTCCAGCGGTTGCGGTCGTCCTGGGCCATGCGCAACACGGTAAGGATCATGTCGCGGTACAGAGGGATATTCGGGCTGTTGGGCGCGATCAGCTGGAGTTGTGCGTCGACCTGCTGCGTGAGGTCGGTCCCGTTTTCTTCAAAATGCCGAAGCAGGCTGTCATTCGGTTCGTAAGGCATTCAACTTCTCCTTCTTCACAGAACCGGGGGCCACGGCGAAAAATTCGTCCGGGGCCACGACACAGCTTGTGTCGCTGCATGCCGCTGGCATTGCACGGTATTCGCCAGGCGGCAAACGGGCTCTGTATGTTCCTTGTGATTTGGAAACCTTTGCACTGCACGTTGCAGGAGGGCAACCCTCTTTTGCCCTGAAAATGTTACAGAACGGTGTGGAAACCATTGTGAACGGGCGGCTGGAATGACTCGATCATGGGCTGAAAAACCCTTGGCTGGCAACCGCTTATTGATCATTCACCACGGAGTTTAGCGGCTGCCTGGCAATCGGTAGCGGGGGAGTTGCGCGCTACGGGACAGCAGCGCGCGAGGGGAGACGGGAAGGCTTACTTTTTCTTCTTCGCAGCAGCCGGTGCCGGGCAATCGGCTTCCACGAACTTGACCGAAGCCACCGGGCGGTTGGTCTTGTTCTCGGTGATTTCGTAGCGCATCACGGCGCCTTTGGCCATCAGTTCGCGATAGCCCTTGTTCAGGCACACGCTTTGGCCCAACTGGAAATACACCGCCTTGGGGTTGGCGCGCATCTGTTCGGCCCGGTCCGGCATGACGCTCAGGTGATCGATCAGTTGCATGCCCTCGACGGTATAGGCCACTTCCAGGGTTTTTTCGTCGATTTCCCGGGGCAGGTCCTTGTTGCTTTCAGCTGCGACGCTTTGCAGCTTGCGGTTCATTTGGACCTCCAGCAGCGAGGCCGCCTGGGCGCCCACGGGCACTACCAGCGCAAGGGCGATGGAGGGGGCGGCAAGGCGCAGCATGGAACGCAACATGAAACTCTCCTGATTCGGGTACTGGTGCATAGACCAGCCACTGCGCTGGGCGTTCAGTGGCGCGCAATTATAGGTGACCGTTCGCCACTACAGCCAGGCGTATCGCTGGTAAACTGCGGCCACTTCAGTCCTGCCCCGAGTTTTCACTGTGCCGATTTACCCATCCCGGCGGCGTCACCCATGAGCCACGCTGTTTCCCGCCTGCGCACCCAGCGCCTGGCCCGCGCTGTACGGCCGTTTCTCAATCGGGGTTCCCGTGCCGAGCGCTGTCCCGGCTGCCGGGTTATCCCGCAATACTGCCTGTGCGCCTGGCGGCCCAAGGTGGTGGCCCAATCCGCCATGTGTCTGTTGATGCATGATGTCGAGCCGATGAAGCCCAGCAACACCGGCTGGCTGATTGCCGATGTGATTGAGGACACGACGGCCTTTACCTGGTCACGCACGGAAGTCGACCCGGATTTGCTCACCCTGCTGGCCGATCCGCAGTGGCAACCCTACATCGTGTTTCCTGGTGAATTCGTCGCTCCCGAGCGTGTTGTCAGTGAAGTCAGGGTCGAGGAGGGCAAGCGCCCGCTGTTTATCCTGCTGGATGGCACCTGGAGCGAAGCACGCAAGATGTTCCGCAAGAGCCCGTACCTGGAACACTTGCCGGTGTTGAGCCTGGCGTCGGAACAGTTGTCACGCTACAAACTGCGCCGTTCCAAGCGCGATGATCATTTCTGCACGGCCGAAGTCGCAGCGCTGTGCCTGGAACTGGCCGACGACAATGCCGCCAGTGAAGTACTCGACGCCTATCTGGATGTGTTCAGCAGCCATTACCTGGCCGCCAAGTTCCAGTTGCCCCTGGATCCGACGGACAGTGTTCACACGCGCCTTGCGCCCTATGTCCCGACGCCATGACCAGACGACGTTTGCATGATGGCACCCCGCACCCGTAACCCGCTAAAATGCCTGCGGGCGTAGAGCTTGACCCCCCAGACTACGCTGGGCATGCTGGGCGCCGATCAGGGCTCCCATAAAAAACAGGATCATTTAATCAATGGCCACATACGAAATCCTGATAGCCGATGACCACCCGCTGTTTCGCAGTGCACTGCACCAGGCTGTGACCCTGGGGTTGGGTTCGGACGTGCGCCTGGTTGAAGTGGCCAGCATTGCCGAGCTGGAAGCGCGCCTGACCGAGAAGTCCGACTGGGACCTGGTGCTGCTCGACCTGAATATGCCCGGCGCCTATGGGTTTTCCGGTCTGGTGCTGTTGCGTGGGCAGTACCCGCAGATCCCCGTGGTGATGGTCTCGGCCCAGGAAGAAGCCGATGTGGTGGTGCGCTCCAAGGAGTTTGGCGCCAGCGGTTTCATTCCCAAGTCCAGCACCATGGACGAGATCCAGAAAGCCGTGCGCACGGTGCTGGACGGCGAAGTGTCCTGGCCGCCCCAGGCATTCGAGCACATCAACGTGTCCGACGAGGCCAAGGCCGCCCGTGATGGCCTCGCCAGCCTCACCCCCCAGCAATTTCGCGTGCTGACCATGGTCTGCGAAGGGTTGCTGAACAAGCAGATCGCCTACGAGTTGAACGTGTCCGAAGCCACCATCAAGGCCCACGTCACGGCGATTTTCCGCAAGCTGGGCGTGCGGACCCGGACCCAGGCGGCGTTGCTTTTGCAACAACTTGAGTCAATTTCGCAGCATTGAGTTGTCACCGCTTCACGCTTTTTTGACTTGGCGTGATCTAGTTTCCCCACTTCTTTGGTTCAGTTGCCTACGTCTATGTCACCTTTCAAGGGTCAAACCGGTATCAAGCGGATCTTCAATGCGGGGGGCTATTCCCTGGATGGCCTGCGCGCGGCATTCACGGGCGAGGCGGCTTTCCGTCAGTTGGTGCTGCTCAACGTGATCCTGATTCCGCTGAGCTTTTTCCTGCACGTCAGCCGTGTGGAGCGCGCGCTGCTGATCGCCGTGTGCCTGCTGGCCTTGATCGTCGAACTGCTCAACTCGGCGGTGGAAGCGGCGATCGACCGTATCTCCCTGGACCGTCATCCGTTGTCGAAAAACGCCAAGGACATGGGCAGTGCCGCGCAATTCGTGGCGCTCACCATGATCACCCTGGTGTGGGCCGTGATTCTGATCTGAGGTCAGGCAATGCTCGGCAGCACGATTTCGTCGCTGCGCTGAACACCGGCGGTAAAGGCGCGGCACAGGTCCAGAAACTCGCGCATTGCTGACGTCTGGTATTTCTGTTTATGCCAGATGAAATAAAACTGCCGGGACAGGTCCAGATCCGGTGTTTCCACCGGCACCAGGCTGCCACGTCGAAACGCGTCGCGCAGTGCCAGCCGGGAAATGCAGCCAATCCCCAGGCCTGACTCGACTGCCCGTTTGATCGCCTCGGTGTGTTCCAGCTCCAGGCGGATATTCAGCGCGCTGCGATGATGACGCATCGCCTGGTCGAAGGTCAGACGCGTGCCCGAGCCCTGCTCCCGCAGGATCCACGCCTCATGGGTCAGTTCCTCCAGGGTGGCCACGCCACACTTGGCCAAGTGATGTTGGGGCGCGCAAAACACCACCAGTTCGTCTTCGACCCAGGTTTTGACCTCGATGTCCGGGTGGCTGCAGTCGCCTTCGATTAGACCCAAGTCAATTTCGTAATGGGCCACCTGGTGCACGATATGGGCAGTGTTCTGCACATGCAGCTTCACCTGGCTCTCGGGGTGTTGCTGCATGAAGCTGCCGATCAACAGCGTGGCCAGGTAGTTGCCGATGGTCAGGGTAGCGCCGACTGCCAGGGAGCCGAAGCCTGACTTGCCGTTGAGCAGGTCCTCGATCTCCTTGGCCTGGTCCAGCAGCGCTACCGCCTGGGGTAACAGCTGATGGCCGAGGGCGTTGAGGCTCAGGCGTTTACCCGCGCGGTCGAATAATTGACAGCTGGATTGACGCTCCAGCTCGGTGATCGAGGTGCTGGCGGCAGATTGAGATAAGGCCAGAAGACCCGCAGCGCGGGAGACGCTTTCCTGCTGGGCAACGGCGACGAACACTTGAAGTTGACGGAGAGTAAATCGCATATCGATATAACCGATAACCCTTATCTTAATAATCCAGTTAACAGATATTGTCGCCGCCATTAGAATGCTGTGCAATTGCGCATCCCATCTTTGGCGCAGACCCATTTCCAGGAGTCCCCCGTACATGAGCAACATGAACCACGAGCGTGTCCTCAGTGTTCATCACTGGAACGACACTCTGTTCAGCTTCAAGTGCACCCGCGATCCGGGCCTGCGCTTCGAGAACGGTCAGTTCGTGATGATCGGCCTGCAACAGCCCAATGGCCGCCCACTCATGCGTGCTTACTCCATTGCCAGCCCGAACTGGGAAGAGCATCTGGAGTTCTTCAGCATCAAGGTCCCCGATGGCCCGTTGACTTCCCAATTGCAGCACTTGAAGGAAGGCGACGAGATCATCATCAGCAAAAAGCCGACAGGCACCCTGGTGCTTGACGATCTGAAGCCGGGCAAACACCTCTACCTGCTCAGCACCGGTACTGGCCTGGCGCCGTTCATGAGCGTGATCCAGGACCCGGAAACCTACGAGCGCTTCGAAAAGGTGATCCTGTGCCACGGCGTGCGTTACGTCAACGAAGTCGCCTATCGCGAGTTCATCACCGAGCACCTGCCGCAGAACGAGTTCTTCGGCGAGGCCCTGCGTGACAAGTTGATCTACTACCCGACCGTGACCCGCGAGCCGTTCGAAAACGAAGGCCGCCTGACCGACCTGATGCGCAGCGGCAAGCTGTTCAGCGACATCGGCCTGCCGCCGATCAACCCCGAGGACGACCGCGCCATGCTGTGCGGCAGCCCGAGCATGCTGGACGAAACCAGCGAAGTGCTGAACAGCTTCGGTCTGAAAGTTTCGCCACGGATGCGTGAGCCGGGTGATTACCTGATCGAGCGTGCGTTCGTCGAGAAGTAAACACCGCTACAAAAAATTGTGGGAGCTGGCTTGTGTGGGAGCTGGCTTGCCTGCGATAGCATCACTGCGGTGTGACCGACAACCGCTGTGCCTGCATCGCGGGCAAGCCCGGCTCCCACACAAGCCAGCCCACATTTTGGTTCCCGGTTTATTTAGCCGGCCACCAGCACTTCCAGCACACAAATCACCCCAGCCTCGGGATAGTGCCAGCGCACGTCCACATCCCAGAACTGCGCACCGTACTCGCGCTCCGGCCCAGGCGTCTGATACGCCGGCCGCGGGTCCTGCGCCAGGCACTGATCGATCAGCTCCACCAGCGGTTCGCCAAGGCGTTGAGCGTGGCCTTGTGCCTGTTGCAGCGCGGTCTTAAGCCACTGCACGGGAATCAACGGCGGTGCGCTACTGGCCATCTCGTTGGTGGCGGTGTCGATGATGTCGGCATAAGGCACGTAGGGCTTGATATCCAGGACCGGCGTGCCGTCCAGCAGATCGATCCCGGAAATCCACAGCCGTCCCGGCTCGACCTTGTCCAGTTTGACCACTGACTGGCCAATGCCATTGGGGCGGTGGGTCGCACGGGTGGCGAAAACTCCCATGGAGGTGTTGCCGCCCAGGCGCGGCGGTCGCACCTTCAGGCGGGGCTTGCCCTCGAGGGCCTGGTGGAACAGAAACAACAGCCACACGTGGCTGACCTGCTCCAGGCCCTGTAGCGCCTCGCCGCTGTCGAACGGCGCGACCAGTTCCAGCACGCCGCGTGCCGCTGGCGCCAGCTGCGGTTGGCGTGGGATGGCGAACTTCTCCTTGAAGCAGGAGCGCACAAAGCCGACAGGGGAGACCGGGTAACTCATGGTTTACGCACGAACCCGCAGCGTCAGCCCCTTGAGGAAGTTACGCAGCAACTGGTCGCCGCACGGACGGTAGTTGGTGTGGCCAAACTTGCGGAACAGCGCGCTCAGTTCAGGTTTGGACACCGGAAATTCGGCGGCCTTGAGGATGGCGTGCATGTCGTCCTCCTTCAGTTCGAAGGCCACGCGCAGCTTCTTGAGGATGATGTTATTGGTCACCGGGGTTTCGATGGGCTGGGGCGGGCGGCTCTCGTCCTTGCCGCGCTTGAAAATCACCAGGCCGTCGAGAAAGTGCGCCATGACCTCGTCCGGGCAGAACACAAAGCCCTCTTCCTCTTCTTTCTTGAGGTAGTTGAGCAAGTCGTCCCGGGTCACGTCCTGGCCGCCGAGCTTGATGATCTCGACCATCTTGTTGTCGCTGATGTCGAGCATGTAGCGCACGCTGCGCAGTACGTCGTTGTGAATCATTGGGCAATCCTGGTATTCAACTGAGGGCACCGCGCAACGGTGTCGATGCCGAGAAAAGAGGGGCGGCTCAGAACTTCTCTTTGCCGGACAAGTAACGCCATTGACCCACCGGTACCTTGCCGATGGACACGCCGCCGATGCGGATACGACGAATGGCAACCACGTTCAGGCCCACCGCCTCACAGAACGCGGCAATCACACCGGGTGCCGGGTTCTTCAAGGCGAAGCGCAGGCGGTTTTCGTTCTGCCAGCTGGCTTTGACCGCCGGCAGTTCACGGCCTTTGTACGTCAGGCCATGGGCCAGGCGGTTGAGGCCGTGCTCGATCATGTCGCCGGACACCTCGACCACGTATTCCTGCTCGATCTTGGCGGCATCGGCGGTCAATTTGCGCAGAATCTTCCAGTCCTGGGTAAACACCAGCAGGCCGCTGGCCCTGGCTTGCAGGTCGGCGCTGGCGGTCAGGCGCAGAAAGTGGCCTTTGAGCGGGCGTTTGCCGAAGCGATGTTCTTCGGACAGGGTGTCGGCGCTGATCGAGGCCATGGCCGTGTCGACATCCACGCCGGCCGGGGCGTGCAGCAGGATCGTCACCGGCTCCGGTGCGGTAGCCTTGGCATTCGGGTCCAGCTCGACCTTTTGGGTGGTGACCTTGAACTGCGGCTCGTCGACCACTTCACCGTCCACCGAGACCCAGCCGCCTTCGATAAACAGCTCAGCCTCCCGACGGGAGCAACCGACCAGTTCGATCAGGCGTTTGGAGAGGCGTATGGGGTCAGTCATGACAAGGGCCGTAACAAAAGGGGGCGGTTATTGTACCTGCCTGGCGCCGGTTAATCCCGGCTCCATTTCAATGCCGTGGTTTTTTGTGGGAGCTGGCTTGCCTGCAATGGCATCGCCTCGATACACCTGATACACCGAGTTGTTTGCATCGCAGGCAAGCCCGCTCCCACAGATCTTCGGTGTTTTGTCAGCCATGACTGATTTGCTGCTGGCGCAAACGCATATGCAACAACGGATAGGGCTGCCCCAGGCCATCATGCTCCGTGCGCCCGACCACCTCGAATCCCTGTTTGAAGTAAAACCCCAGCGCCTGGGGGTTCTGCTCGTTCACGTCCAGCTCATCGGCGTTCAAATGCTCGATCGCGTACGTCAGCAATTGTCGGCCCAAGCCTTCGCCCCGATGCTGCGGGTCAATAAACAGCATCTCGACCTTGCCCGCCGCTACCCCGGCAAACCCGGTGATGTGCTGGCGCGCGTCTTTGGTACAGATCAGCATCACTGCGTCCAGGTAGCGGGTCAGCACCAGGTTTTTCAGCAATACGATGTAGCTGTCCGGCAAAAAGTCGTGGGTGGCCCGCACCGAAGCCTCCCAGATGCGCGCAAGGTCCGCGAAGTCACTGGTTTTAGGTGTGTGGATAACCGAATGCTGACGCATGCCGCTGCCCCTCGCCGATGATTGGCGCCAATGGGCAAAACGATAGACGTAAAAAAGCCCCGCATCTTGTCCAGAGGCGGGGCTTTTTCAATTTTTTACACTCAGTCGATTGTTCCCGCGCTCCGCGTGGGAATACATCCCGTGACGCTGTGCGTCACATCCTGGTTCAGTCGCGTTTTTCAGCCCACAGGTCGTATTCGTCGGCATCGGTCACGGTGCACCACACCTTGTCACCCGGCTTCAAGCCGCTGGCATCGTCGATGAACACGTTGCCGTCGATCTCCGGCGCATCGAAGAAGCAACGGCCAACGGCGCCTTGCTCGTCGACTTCGTCGATCAGCACTTCGATTTTCTTGCCGATGCGCAATTGCAGGCGTGCGGAGCTGATGGCCTGTTGATGCGCCATGAAGCGCTCCCAACGGTCCTGCTTGACGTCGTCCGGCACCACTTCCAGGTCGAGCAGGTTGGCCGGGGCGCCTTCAACCGGGGAGTACTGGAAGCAGCCGACGCGGTCCAGCTGGGCTTCGGTCAGCCAGTCCAGCAGGTACTGGAAGTCTTCTTCGGTTTCGCCGGGGAAGCCGACGATGAAGGTCGAACGGATGATCAGTTCAGGGCAGATTTCGCGCCAGTTCTTGATGCGCGCCAGGGTTTTGTCTTCGAAGGCCGGGCGTTTCATCGCCTTCAATACTTTAGGGCTGGCGTGCTGGAACGGGATGTCCAGGTACGGCAGGATCTTGCCGGCGGCCATCAGTGGGATCAGTTCGTCCACGTGCGGGTACGGGTAAACGTAGTGCAGGCGCACCCATACGCCCAGGCTGCTCAAGGCTTCGCAGAGTTCGGTCATGCGGGTTTTCACTGGCGCGCCGTTCCAGAAACCGGTGCGGTATTTCACGTCGACGCCGTAGGCGCTGGTGTCCTGGGAGATCACCAACAGCTCTTTCACGCCGGATTTCACCAGACGCTGGGCCTCGTCCAGTACATCGCCCACCAGGCGGCTCACCAATTTACCGCGCATCGACGGGATGATGCAGAAGCTGCAGCTGTGGTTGCAGCCTTCGGAAATCTTCAGGTACGCGTAGTGGCGTGGCGTCAGCTTGATGCCTTGCGGCGGCACCAGGTCGATCAGCGGGTTATGGTCCTGCTTGGGCGGCACCACTTCGTGCACGGCGTTGACCACCTGCTCGTACTGCTGCGGACCGGTCACGGCCAGGACGCTTGGGTGCACATCGCGGATATTGCCTTCTTCCACGCCCATGCAGCCGGTCACGATGACCTTGCCGTTTTCCTTGATCGCTTCGCCGATCACTTCCAGGGACTCCGCCTTGGCCGAGTCGATGAAGCCACAGGTGTTGACCACTACCACGTCGGCGTCCTGATAAGTGGACACCACGTCATAACCTTCCATGCGCAGTTGGGTCAGGATGCGCTCGGAGTCGACCAGGGCCTTCGGGCAGCCCAGGGATACAAAGCCGACCTTTGGATTGGCCGTCGCGGGAGTGGTGGACATGTCTAACCTCGGTATTGAATGACGCCGCCGCCATGAAAGGCAGGGCAGCGGACGGGCGCTTGGCGCGCCTCTGATCAAAAAGTGCGCAATTCTAGCGACGGGCAGCGCACTTGACCAGCTTTATGCAGGGAAATACGACGAGTGCTGCGCTATGCTTCGCGCCGTTGCACACAGGTAAAACCCCTGGGTCAATAAAACGTCTGTTACGAGAAGTAAAACAGCGCATGCTAGGGTCAGTTCAGCGCGCTGTTTATAAATGACCGCAGGTCAAAGGGCAGGAGTGGTTGATGGGTCACGCAAGTAGTCAGGCAGCAGGTGCCGAGCATTCCAATGCCAAACCGATTGGCATGCTGGTGGCGGCGGTCGGGGTGGTTTATGGCGATATCGGCACCAGCCCGCTCTACACCCTTAAAGAGGTGTTCACTGGCGGTTATGGGGTTCAGGTCAATCACGACGGCGTGCTGGGCATCCTCGCGCTGATCTTCTGGTCGCTGATCTGGGTGGTGTCGATCAAATACATGCTGTTCGTGTTGCGGGCCGACAACCAGGGCGAGGGCGGCATCATGGCCCTGACGGCGCTGGCGCGTCGGGCGGCAGGCGAGCGCAGGAAATTGCGCAGCTTCCTGGTGGTCTGCGGCTTGTGCGGGGCGGCGCTGTTCTACGGTGACAGCATGATCACCCCGGCGATTTCGGTGCTTTCGGCCATCGAGGGGTTGGAACTGGCATTCGATGGCCTGGAAAAATGGGTCGTGCCCATCGCACTGATCGTGCTGGTGGCCCTATTCCTGATCCAGAAACACGGCACCGACCGCATCGGCAAGCTGTTCGGCCCGGTGATGGTCACCTGGTTCCTGGTACTGGGTGGCCTGGGCGTGTATGGCATCACCCTGCACCCTGAAGTGCTCAATGCCATGAACCCGATCTGGGCTGTGCGGTTTTTCGAGGCTCACCCGGGCATCGGCCTGGCGATCCTGGGCGCGGTGGTCCTGGCGCTGACCGGCGCCGAGGCGCTGTATGCCGACATGGGCCACTTCGGCCGTAAACCCATTGCCCGTGCCTGGTTCATCCTGGTGCTGCCGGCGCTGGTGCTCAACTACTTCGGTCAGGGCGCCATGTTGCTGGGCGATCCGGAAGCCGCGCGCAACCCGTTCTACCTGCTGGCGCCAAGCTGGGCGCTGATTCCGCTGGTGGTGCTGTCCACCCTGGCCACGGTGATCGCCTCCCAGGCAGTGATTTCCGGCGCGTTCTCGCTGACACGCCAGGCGATCCAGTTGGGTTACATCCCACGCATGCACATTCAGCACACATCCAGTGCCGAACAGGGCCAGATCTACATCGGCGCGGTGAACTGGTCGTTGATGGTCGGCGTGATTCTGCTGGTGCTGGGTTTCGAGTCCTCCAACGCGCTGGCTTCGGCTTACGGCGTGGCGGTGACCGGCACCATGCTGATGACCACCATTCTGGTGTCGGCGGTGATGCTGCTGCTGTGGAAGTGGCCACCGGTGCTGGCCGTGCCGGTGCTGGTCTGCTGCCTGCTGGTGGATGGCCTGTATTTTGCCGCCAACGTGCCGAAGATCATTCAGGGCGGCGCCTTCCCGGTGCTGGCGGGGATCGTGCTGTTCGTGCTGATGACCACCTGGAAGCGCGGCAAGCAACTGCTGGTGGACCGTCTCGACGAGGGCGGTCTGCCGTTGCCGATCTTCATCGGCAGCATCCGCGTGCAGCCGCCGCATCGCGTGCAGGGCGCGGCGGTGTTCCTCACGGCCCGCCCGGATGCCGTGCCCCATGCGCTGCTGCACAACCTGTTGCACAACCAGGTGCTGCATGAGCAAGTGGTGCTGTTGACGGTGGTCTACGAGGACATTCCCCGCGTGCCGGTCACGCGGCGTTTCGAGGTGGATTCCTACGGCGAAGGTTTCTTCCGGGTGATCCTGCACTTCGGTTTTGCCGACGAACCGGATGTGCCCGAAGCCTTGAAGCTGTGCCATCTGGACGAGCTGGATTTCAGCCCGATGCGCACCACTTACTTCCTCAGCCGGGAAACCGTCATCGCTTCGCGCATCAAGGGCATGGCACGCTGGCGCGAAGCGCTGTTCGCGTTCATGTTGAAGAACGCCAACGGCAACCTGCGCTTCTTCAAGCTGCCGGTCAACCGCGTGATCGAGCTGGGTACCCAGGTCGAAATGTAATCCGCCGTTGTACGGGAGCCGGCAATCGGCTCCCGTTTTCCTTTCTGAACCCTGTGCATTTCGACGTTGTCGACTAGGCTCTAAGCACGAAACAGTGCCCATAGAACCCAGAAGAGGTGCGCCATGAGTCAGCTGCTCGAACCCTACACCCTCCGTGAATTGACCCTGCTCAACCGCATCGCGGTCTCACCGATGTGCCAGTACTCGGCGGTCGACGGTCTGGCCAATGACTGGCACCTTGTCCACCTGGGCAGCCGCGCCGTGGGCGGCGCAGGCCTGATCTTCACCGAAGCCACCGCTGTGACCGCCGATGGTCGTATTACCGCCCAGGACCTTGGTCTGTGGAACGACGCACAGATCGAACCCTTGCAGCGCATCACTCGATTTATCGCCGCCCAAGGCGCCGTGGCCGGCATTCAATTGGCCCACGCCGGGCGCAAGGCCAGTACCCATCGTCCCTGGATCGGCAAGCATGGCAGCGTCAAACCGGCAGATGGCGGCTGGGTGCCGGTGGGGCCGTCGCCCATTGCCTTCGACCCGACCTATACACAACCCAGGCAGTTGGATGAAGGGCAGATCCGTCAGGTAATCGATGATTTCGTCGCGGCGGCCAAACGCGCATTGACCGCCGGTTTCAAGGTGGTGGAAGTGCACGCTGCCCATGGTTACCTGTTGCACCAGTTCCTGTCGCCGATCAGCAATCAGCGTCAGGACCAATACGGTGGCTCGTTCGAGAACCGTATCCGCCTGGTACTGGACGTGACCCGGGCCGTACGCGAAGTCTGGCCTCAGGAGCTACCGTTGTTCGTGCGAGTGTCGGCCACCGATTGGGTGGAAGACGGTTGGAACCCGGATGAAACCGTGGAGCTCGCGCGACGCCTCAAAGACCTGGGCGTGGACTTGATCGACGTGTCGTCGGGCGGTACGGCGGCCAATGCCGAGATCCCCACCGGCCCCGGCTACCAGACACGGTTCGCCGAGCGCGTGCGCAAGGAGTCCGGCATCGCCACGGGCACGGTGGGCATGATCACCGAACCGGCCCAGGCCGAGCATATTTTGCGCACCTGCCAGGCCGACATCATTTTCCTGGCCCGCGAGTTGTTGCGCGACCCTTACTGGCCACTGCATGCCGATGACGACCTGGGCGGGCGCAAGGCGGTGTGGCCGGCGCAATACCAGCGGGCGACCCACCGCGACCAGCCGATCCATGAGTCTGATCTGAGGGATTGACCCCGCTTGCGTTTCACCCGAACCCACCCTGACCGGTGGGTTTTTTGTTGCTTGGGCCGAGGGGAATGCTGATCCTTGTGGCTTCAAAGCAGGAGGCCATCATGTGGATGGAAAGAGCGTTAACCGAAAACGATATCCCGTTGCTGGCGACCATCGACCGTACGGAGCAGGTTCACGAATGTTATCGCGTGGAAAACGGCGAGCTGGTGCTGTACGCCGATTATCACGACATGCGCGGCTGGCCTGAAGGCGAGGCCGAACAGGATGCCATTGCGCTGCGTGCCTGCCTCCAGCGAGGCGGCTGGCTGTGGGGCGTGTTCGACGGGCCGGCGCTGGTAGCGGCGGTGGTGGTGGACAACCGGCCTCTTCACCAGCAGGGCCTGCACTTGCGCCAGTTGAAGTTCCTGCATGTCAGCCAATCCGCTCGCGGCCAGGGGCTGGGCAGCCGTTTGTTCGCGCTGGCCTGCGAGCAGGGTCGGCAAGCCGGAGCGGATGCCCTGTATGTGTCGGCCACCGAATCGCGCAACACCGTGGACTTCTATCGGCGCCATGGCTGCCGGTTGTTGTCCCGGCCCGATCCGGACCTGTATGCCCAAGAGCCTCACGATATTCATCTGTATCGAATGCTGGATGAGAAAGGGCTGTAGGTCTTTGTTACCGAAGCGGTTTTTTTAAGTGAATACTCTAAAAAAATCCCACGTGTCACGAGATTGTTTCTACGCTTAGGGTAAGTCTGATTTCTGGCCCAGGGAGTCAGTCTGTTTGCTCGCTGAGGCATTGCGCTTCACGGGAGGCGGGTGATGGGCACCAGGAGCATTTGATTGATATCAGGAGAAACAGTCCATGGCCAAATCCTATGGCGTAGCGGTTATGTTGGTGTCTTTTCTGTTCCGCGGGCTGCCTTTGCGGGGGCGCCGGTTGAGCGTGGAAGAGGCAGAGTTGCTGACGCAGTATCGAGCGCTGACTGAGAACGACCAGGTGGCGATGCGTTATCTGATCGGGGCGATGAGGAGTGTTTCGCGGTTTTAAAGCAATCTGAAAGAGATCGCTCCCACGCAGCGCGTGGGAGCGATCGGCTATCAGGTGTACTTGCGCTGGTCCGGTGCCGGCGGGAAGTACTGGTACAACCAGGTCTCGCTCAAGGTGCGATCCTGGGTGCGGATAAACAGGCGCAGTTCTACCGGTTCTACGCTGTCGCTGGTCGGGTACCAGTCGAACAGGATGCGGTAGCCCTTGATGCTGTCGAGCACCAGCACGCTGAAATCCTTCACCTGGCCGTGGGAACAGGTCACCACGGGTTCGATGCCGGTACCCGGTGGCAGACGGTCCAGGCCGCCGCCCTTGAAGTCCACGGCAAAACGACGTGCCCACACTTCAGGGTAGTGCTCGCCCGGTGCCCAGCCTTCGGTGAAACCGCCCATGCCGGAGCGGGTCGCGTCCACTTGCGCCAACGGCGTGCTCACCGGTGGCAGGGCGCTCCAGTAAAGCTTGTAGCCATAGTTGAGCGAGTCGCCGGCGGCCACGGGTTTTTTCGGGGTCCAGAAGGCCACGATATTGTCCAGGGTCTCGCCGGTGGTGGGGATTTCCAGCAGGTCGATGGAGCCTTCGCCCCAGGCCGTCGTCGGTTCGACCCACAGGCTTGGACGCTTGCTGTACCAGTCCACCGTGTCCTGGTAGCTGGCGAACTCGTGGTCGGTCTGCACCAGGCCGAAGCCTTTCGGGTCTTTGTCGGCAAAGGCGTTGAACTGCAACTTGGCCGGGTTGTTCAGCGGGCGGCAGATCCATTCACCGTTGCCACGCCACATCGCCAGGCGGTCGGAGTCGTGGATTTGCGGGTGGATGGTGTCGCACATGCGGCGCTCGTGAGTGCCGCAACTGAACATGCTGGTCATCGGCGCGATGCCCAGTTGTTCGATGGTGGTACGCGCGTTGATATGGGCGTCGATGGCCATTACCACCTGGTTGGCCTGGCAGTCGATGTCGAAGCGGTAGGCACCAGTGGCGCTCGGCGAGTCGAGCAGGGCGTAGACCACGAAGCGGGTGGCGTTCTTGTCCGGGGTTTCAAACCAGAACTGCGTGAAATCGGGAAACTCCTCGCGTTTTTTCGCGTAGGTGTCGATGGCCAGGCCGCGCGCCGAAAGGCCGTACTGGCCGGTGTTGTCCACCGCGCGGAAGTAGCTGGCGCCAAGGAATGACAGCACGTCATGGCGGTCCAGCTCCGGCGCTTTGAACAGCTTGAAGCCGGAGAAACCCAGGTCACCGGTCAGTTGTTTGGTGTCGACCGTGGTCTTTTCATAATTGAACAGCGACGGGCGGAAATGCACCTCGCGCGCTTCACGGGTCTTGGGGTCGACGCTGTGCATGCGTACCGGTGTCTTGAAACCCATGCCGACGTGGAAGAACTGCACGTCGAGCTGGCCATTCAAGTCTTTCCACAGCGAATGCTTGCCGTCGTAGCCGATGGCGTTGAAATTCTGTGGGGTCATGGTCGCCAGAGTCGGCGGCAGCACCTGTTTGGTGTCTTTGTAAGCGGTCCCGGCGAGTTGCCTGGCCTGGGCTTTCAAGGTTTCAAAGTCGAACGCCACGGCCTTGCCGTCAGCGGCGCGGTTCCCGGCCCAGGCCTGCGCGGCCAGCAGGCCACTGGCCGACAAACCGGTGTAAGCCGCAATGGCCATGGACGCTTTGAGCAAATTCCTGCGGTGCATAGAGACAACCTGTCGTGAGCTGATCCCACGCCGTTCCTGGCGTTTAGTGGATAAGAAATTACGGTTCGGACATGCCTTCGGCCAAACGCAACGGACGTTAAACAGACGCCGGATAGCTTAAGCGGTTCGATGAAGAAGGAAAAATGATTGATGGCGGGGTGATGGCTTTGCAAATGCGACAAGACATTTCCAAATGTCAGGCAGCCCTGTAGTGAGCGGGCAAGCCCGCTCACTACAAGTTCAGGCTACTTCGCCAACGGCGCGGTACGCCTCATCAATCGCCGCATGGGCATACGCGCTCCACGCCGCGTCGGAGTTGGCAATGCTTACATGCCCCACCGGTTGTTTCGCCAGTTTCATCCACGCTTCGCTCTGGTCCGCATCATCGAACAGACTGTTGGAGAAGCTCGCATAACCATGTGACCAACGGTTGACCGTGATCGCCAGAATGTCGGTCTCATGGTTGAACCCGCCCGGGCCGAGCATGCGTTGCAGTTGGTCGCGCAACTGCGCTTCGAGTTGCTCGAACGTCTGCCCGTACAATTTGCCTCGCCCGGCGCGGGCCTGGTCGCGGGCGTTCATGCCGCTGTTGGGGCTGGTCGGCACGTAGACCATGTGCAAGCCAATCGGCTGCGTCGTGTCGCGCGGGTGGTCGTAGCCGCCCATGCTCACCGGGTAATCCAGCTTGATGCGGCTGTAAGGTTGGGTCGCCGCATAAATCTCATGCACCCCCAGCTTCTGGAACGACTGCCAATTGCGGATTACCACCTTGGTGTACACCAGCGGGTACTTCACGTTCTGGCTCAAGGCATGGGCCTGGGGCGCCGGCAGGTCCTTCAACAGGTACGGGATCATCATGTTGTAACAGGCCAGGATGCAGCGTTTGCCACGCACCTGGGCCAATTGCCCACCCCGGCTGTAGCCGATGTGCACGCTGTCGCCCACGTTACGCACACTGACGGCCGTGCTGTTCAGGCGCAGGCGCACCGGCGCTTTGGGCTGGTCGAGCCTGGCGTAGTCAAAGGCCGCCAGCACGATATCGTCCATGGTGTGTCCCGGCGCCACGCCCGGGATCAGGCTGCGCACCAGCAGGCGCGCCAGCGAGGCGTTGCCATCGGGGAAGTGGTAGATGTAGGGCTCTTCCATTTCCGCAGCGGCTTCTTCGCTGATCGGTGCCAGGTTCATGCCGCCAAACCCTGGGAAACCCACGCTGTAGGCATCAGCAGCAGCGACCGCATCAATGCTCAATGCCATGAAATCATTGGTGCGGCTCTGAAAGTACTTCACCGCACCTTCCGACAAACCTACGTTTTTGAGCAGGAAATCGCGGTAGCTGGTGGCGGCGAGGTAGCTGGCCTTTTCCTCGGCGGTTTTGCCCGGCAGGTAATCCCTGGGGGCGGTGTGCAGTTCGATCAGGGCCTGGCGGTCGGCTTGGGGCAGCGGGAAGTCATTGATGAAGTCGCGCAGGGCGCGTGCATTGAGTTGGTCCGGCGCGATGTCGTCGGCCACCATGGGCGTCGGGTCGCCAGTCACCAGTTTGTCTTCGCCGAAGTTTTCCTTGTCGAAAAACACCCCGCGCGACAACCCGAGACTGGGGTAGAACGGGCGGTCGAACGCGGTTTCGAAGCGCTTGATATTCACCCCGAGTTTCTTCAACAGCCCGTTCACTTCCTGGCTGTAGAGGTGGTTGGGCGACTGGAACGCTTCGCTGCCGCCGTAGCCGATGATCAGGCGGCCACCCGCCTGGAATTCATTGCGCTTGGCGTGGCCGCCGAAATCATCGTGGTTTTCCAGGATCAGGATCTTCGCCTTGGGGTGCTTCTCGCGGTAGAACCAGGCCGCCGACAGACCACTCAAACCGCCGCCCACCACCACCAGGTCGTAGTCCTCGCTGATCGGCAGTGGGTCGGTGTCGAACACCTTCTTTTCCCAGCCCATCTGGTGCGCCACTTCGAACGAACCGGCATGGCTGCCTCGCAAGCCGGTGAGGGCGGGCGGGTAGTAGCGGCCATCCGGGGCGGCTTGCAGCAGTTGCAGCGGGGTCATACCGGCGGCAACGGTAATGGCGACGCCGTTGAGGAAGTCGCGGCGGGTGATATCCATGGGGAAGAACCTGAATTTTATTGTTATGAGAGGAAACTTGTGTGGACGGGCTTTTTGTGGGAGCGGGCTTTCTCGCGAAGGCGGTGGACCAGTCGATGAATACGGTGACTGACAGACTGCTTTCGCGGGCAACCCCGCTCCCACACAAGCCTCAGTGCTTGAACATCACATGGCGCACGGTGGTGTAGTCCTCCAGCCCGTACATGGACATGTCCTTGCCATACCCCGACAGTTTCTGACCGCCATGGGGCATTTCGCTGACGAGCATGAAGTGGGTGTTCACCCAGGTGCAGCCGTACTGCAAGCGTGCGGCCAGGCGATGGGCGCGGCCGACATCGGCGGTCCATACGGACGACGCCAGGCCGTAGTCCGAATCGTTGGCCCAGCCCAGCACCTGTGCCTCGTCGGTGAACTTTGTCACCGACACCACCGGCCCGAACACTTCGCGGCGCACGATTTCATCGTCCTGCTGTGCGTCGGCCAATACGGTGGGTTCAAAGAAGAACCCATTGCCTTCCACCGCCTTGCCGCCGGTGACCAGGCGAATGTGCGGTTGCGCCACCGCGCGCTCGACAAACCCGGCCACGCGGTCGCGATGCTGTGCGGTGATCAGCGGGCCCAGCTCGGTGGCCGGGTCATCCTGCAAGCCGTACTTGATGCTGGCGACCGCTGCGCCAAGCTTCTCGACAAAGGCATCATAGATGTCTGCTTGCGCATAGATCCGGCACGCCGCCGTGCAATCCTGGCCGGCGTTGTAGAAACCGAAGGTGCGAATGCCTTCCACGGCGGCATCGATATCGGCGTCATTGAAGATGATCACCGGGGCCTTGCCGCCCAGTTCCATGTGCATGCGTTTCACGCTGTCGGCGGTGCTGGAGATGATGTTCGCGCCGGTGGCGATGGAGCCGGTCAGCGACACCATGCGCACTTTCGGGTGGGTTACCAGCGGGCTGCCGACGCTTGGCCCACGGCCAAACACCAGGTTGAGTACGCCGGCGGGGAAAATATCCGCTGCCAGTTCAACCAGGCGCAACGCGGTCAGCGGGGTTTGTTCCGACGGCTTGAGCACCACGGTATTACCGGCGGCCAGGGCCGGAGCGATTTTCCAGGCGACCATCATCAAGGGGTAGTTCCACGGCGCGATGGAGGCGATTACGCCCACCGGGTCGCGGCGGATCATCGACGTGTGGCCGGGCAGGTATTCGCCGCCCGCCGAACCGCTCATGCAACGGCTGGCGCCGGCAAAGAAGCGGAACACATCGGCAATCGCCGGGATCTCGTCGTTCAGCGCGGCGCTGTAGGGCTTGCCGCAGTTGTCCGATTCCAGCCTGGCCAGCTCTTCGCCGTGGCTTTCGATCACGTCCGCCAGTTTCAGCAGCAGCAGGGAGCGGTCCTTGGGCGCGGTTTGCGACCAGCTTTCGAACGCCGTATCGGCGGCGCGCACGGCGGCATCGACCTGGGCTTCGCTGGCCTCGTTGATTTCCACCAGCACGCGGCCCAGGGCCGGGTTGAAGACGGCTTGGGCCGGGCCTTCGCCTTCGACCAGGTGGCCGTTGATCAAGAGTTTGGTTTGCATGGTTCAGTTCTCCTCAAAACGACTGTTTCTCCCTGAAGAAACGCTGTTCAACTGTGGGAGCTGGCTTGCCTGCGATAGCGGCAGATCAGCTGGCCGATTCATCAACCGGCAGACTGCAATCGCAGGCAAGCCAGCTCCCACATTGACCGTGTTTCAACAGTGGCTATGTGTTGTCCGTTATTTACCGCCACTCCCCGCCACGCTTTCACCGCCGCGGGTCAGGTAATAGGCACCGAGAATCGGGAACATCGTCACCAACATCACCAGCATCGCCACCACGTTGGTCACCGGCACATCCCGTGGGCGGCTCAGTTGGTTGAGCAGCCACAGCGGCAAGGTGCGTTCGTGGCCGGCGGTGAAGGTGGTGACGATGATTTCGTCGAACGACAGCGCAAAGGCGAGCATGCCGCCGGCCAGCAAGGCCGAGCCCAGGTTGGGCAGGATGATGTAGCGGAAGGTCTGCCAGCCGTCGGCGCCCAGGTCCATCGAGGCTTCGATCAGGCTGTGGGACGTGCGGCGCAAGCGGGCGATGACGTTGTTGTAGACGATCACCACGCAGAAGGTCGCGTGACCGACGACGATGGTGAACATCCCGGGCTCGATGCCCAGTGTCTTGAACGTCGCCAATAACGCGATACCGGTGATGATCCCCGGCAAGGCAATCGGCAGGATCAGCATCAGCGATACCCCTTGCTTGCCGAAGAACTCGCGGCGATACAACGCCGCCGAGGCCAGGGTGCCGAGCACCATGGCGATCAGCGTGGCGATGGCCGCAATCTGCAGCGACAACTTGATCGCGTCCAGCACGTCCGGCCGGGCGAAGGCCACGCTGAACCACTTCAGGGTGAAGCCCTGGGGTGGAAAGCTGAACGCGGCTTCTTCGGTGTTGAAGGCGTAGAGGAAGATGATCAGGATCGGGAAGTGCAGAAACACCAACCCGCCCCAGGCTGCGATCTTCAGACCCAGCGAAGATTTCTCAGAGTGCATCGAAGGCCCCCAGGCGTTTGACGATGGAGAGGTAAACCGCGATCAGCACGATGGGCACCAGGGTGAACGCCGCCGCCATGGGCATGTTGCCGATGGCGCCTTGCTGGGCGTAGACCATGCTGCCCACGAAGTAACCCGGCGGCCCTACCAGCTGCGGCACGATGAAATCGCCCAGGGTCAGCGAAAACGTGAAGATGGAGCCGGCGGCAATGCCCGGCACCGACAGCGGCAAAATCACCTGCATGAAGGTCTGGCGCGGCTTGGCCCCCAGGTCGGCCGAGGCTTGCAGCAAGGACGGCGGCAAACGCTCCAGGGAGGCCTGGATCGGCAGAATCATGAATGGCAGCCAGATATAGACGAACACCATGAAGCGCCCCAGGTGCGAGGTACTCAACGTGCTGCCGCCCACGCCGGGAATGCCCAGCACGAATTGCAACAGCGGCTCCAGGCCCAGGTGCTGCACGAACCACTGCGCCACGCCGCCCTTGGCCAGCAGCAAGGTCCAGGCATACGCCTTGACGATGTAGCTGGCCCACATCGGCATCATCACCGCGATATAGAAAAACGCCTTGGTCTTGCCCGTGGTGTAGCGCGCCATGTAGTAGGCGATCGGGAAGGCGACGATAGCGCTGGCGATGGACACCACGATCGCCATGCTCAAGGTGCGCACGATGATGTCGAAGTTCGACGGCTGGAACAGCGCGGCGAAGTTGGCCAGGGTCAGGTCCGGCGTGACCGCCATGGTGAAGTCGTCGAAGGTATAGAAACCCTGCCACAGCAACGTCAGCAACGAACCCAGGTAGATCGCGCCGAACCAGATCAGCGGCGGCACCAGCAGCATCGCCAGATAGAGGTTGGGCTTGCGGTACAGCAGGTTGGAAAACCTGCGCATCGGCGGATGGGAAATGGCCAGGCTCATGTCACACCTCGCCTGCGGTATCGGTGAGCGGCACCATGGCTTCACGGGCCCAGCGCGCGCTGAGGGTCTGACCGACCTGATGGCCGGCGCTGGTGTCCAGCCACTGATTGTTGGCGCGGCTGATGTTCAGCGTCTGGCCGTTGTCCAGTGTCAGCTCATACCGGGTCGCACTGCCCTGGTACTGGATATCGTGCAGCAGACCGCTGATTTCCACCTCGTCGGCGCCCAATGGTCCTTCGGCGATGCGCACGTGTTCGGGGCGGATCGAGAACGGCTGGGCCTTGCCGCTGAGGCGTTGGGCCAGCTCGCCGCGAATCACATTGGAGGTGCCGACGAATTCGGCCACGAACGGTGTGGCGGGTTTCATGTACAGATTGCGCGGGGTGTCGACCTGCTCGATACGGCCCTTGTTGAAGACGGCCACACGGTCCGACATCGAGAGTGCTTCGGTCTGGTCGTGGGTCACGAAAATAAAGGTGATGCCTAATTGGCGTTGCAGTTTCTTCAGTTCGCTTTGCATCTGCTCGCGCAATTTCAGGTCGAGGGCGCCCAGCGGTTCATCCAGCAACAGCACGCGCGGACGATTGACCAGCGCGCGGGCCAGGGCGACTCGCTGGCGCTGGCCGCCGGAAAGCTGCACCGGCTTGCGGTCGCCGTAGCCGCCGAGGGCGACCATGGTCAGGGCTTCTTCGGCACGGTTCAGGCGTTCAGCCTTGCCCACACCCTTGACCTTGAGGCCGTAGGCGACGTTATCGCGCACGTTCATATGGGGGAACAGCGCGTAGTCCTGGAACACTGTGTTCACATCGCGCTGATACGGCGGCAAGCCGGCGGCTTCCTCGCCGTGGATGCGGATCGAGCCGGCGCTGGGCTGCTCGAACCCGGCGATCAGGCGCAGGCAGGTGGTTTTGCCCGAGCCGGATGGGCCGAGCATGGAAAAGAACTCGCCGTCCTGGATATCGATGGAAACCCGGTCAACGGCCTTCACTTCGCCGAACTGACGGGAAACGTGGGTGAATTGGACTGCAAGCGTCATGGTGCGGTGCTCCAAAAAGGCGCGGGTCGTCGCAGCGGCCCGGCCTGGACTTCTGAAAAAACGTGGAATCTGTAATCGCAACTCAAATGTGGGCGCTTTTCTGTGGGAGCCGGGCTTGCCCGCGATGCAGGCACCCCGGTGTGTCTGTTACACCGAGGTGATGCCATCGCAGGCAAGCCAGCTCCCACAGAAGCCAGCCTCCCCAAGGGAGCCAGGAGTCAGCGACCGCCCATGATCGCGATGTAGTCCTGGGTCCAGCGGCTGTACGGCACGAACTTGCCGCCTTCGGCCTGCGGGGTTTTCCAGAAGGCGATCTTGTCGAATTGGTCGAAACCGTTGGTCTTGCAGCCTTCGGCGCCGAGCAGTTCGCTTTCCTTGCACGCGGCCGGTACGGCCGGCAGCGAGCCGAACCAGGCGGCGACGTCGCCCTGGACTTTCGGTTGGAGCGACCAGTCCATCCACTTGTAGGCGCAGTTGGGGTGCTTGGCGTCGGTGTGCAGCATGGTGGTGTCGGCCCAGCCGGTGGCGCCTTCCTTGGGAATGGTCGAGGCGATCGGCTGTTTCTCGTTCTGCAGGCCGTTGACCTGATACGGCCAGGCGCTGGAGGCCACCACGCCTTCGTTCTTGAAGTCACTCATTTGCACGGTGGTGTCGTGCCAGTAGCGGTGGATCAATGGCTGCTGGGCGCGCAACAGTTCAAGCACAGCCTTGTATTGCGCTTCGGTCAGCTCATAGGGATTCTGGATGCCCAATTCCGGCTTGGCGCTCTTGAGGTACAGCGCCGCATCGGCGATGTAGATCGGGCCGTCATAGGCTTGCACACGGCCTTTGTTCGGCTTGCCGTCCGGCAGGTTCTGCGCGTCGAACAGCACGTTCCAGCTGGTGGGCGCGGTCTTGAACACGTTGGTGTTGTACATCAGCACGTTCGGGCCCCATTGGTACGGGGTGCCGTAGGTTTCCTTGTTGACCACGTACCAGGGCGCATCCTTGAGGCGCGGGTCGATGTTCTTCCAGTTGGGTATCAACGCCGTGTTGATTGGCTGCACCCGCTTGCCGACGATCAAGCGCAGCGAGGCATCGCCCGATGCGGTGACCAGGTCATAGCCGCCCTTGGCCATCAGGCTGACCATTTCGTCAGAGGTGGCGGCGGTTTTCACATTGACCTTGCAGCCGGTTTCCTTCTCGAAACCGCTGACCCAATCGTAGGCCTTGTCGCTTTCGCCCCGCTCGATGTAGCCGGGCCAGGCGACGATATCCAATTGGCCTTCACCGGCGCCCACCGCTTTGAGCGGTTCGGCGGCCTGCAGGCTGGCGCTGGCCAGCAACGCGGTGGTCAGGGCACTGAGCAGTGCGGTCTTGTGCGCGGACATGGGGTTTCCCTCTTCTTTAATTATGGTCGGGGCAGTCTGTGAAGCCGTAACGCATGAGCTTAGTTGTTGTTTTAAAGATGTTGGCCGTGACGCGCCATGATGTGTCGCACCACGCTGTAGTCCTGTAGCGAATCGCTGGACAGATCCTTGCCGTACCCCGAGCGCTTCAAGCCGCCGTGGGGCATTTCGCTGACCAGCATGAAATGGCTGTTGATCCAGGTGCAGCCGTATTGCAGGCGCGCCGCCACTTGCATGGCCTTGTCCAGGTTCTGGGTCCACACCGACGAGGCCAGGCCGTATTCGGAGTCGTTGGCCCAGTCCACCGCCTGCTCCAGCTCATCGAAGCGGGTCACGGTGACCACCGGGCCGAACACCTCGCGCTGCACGATTTCGTCATGCTGCTTGCAGCCGGCGAGCAGGGTGGGCTGGTAATAGAAGCCCGGGCCGGAATGCACCGCGGCGCCGGTGATGCGTTCGATATGCGGCTGGCCGAGGGCGCGTTCGACAAAACTGGCCACGCGGTCGCGCTGGCGGGTGCTGATCAACGGACCGAGTTCGTTGTCGGCATCGCGCTTGCCGGCAAAGCGCAGGCTGCTGACGGCGGCGCCGAGCTCGGCGACCAGCTTGTCGTGGATACCGGCCTGGGCGTAGATGCGGCAGGCGGCGGTGCAGTCCTGGCCGGCGTTGTAGTAACCGTAGGCGCGAACGCCCTCGACCACGGCTTGCAGGTCGGCGTCGTTGCACACGATCACCGGGGCCTTGCCACCCAGTTCCAGGTGTGTGCGTTTAAGGGTCTTGGATGCGGCTTGCAGGATTTTTTGCCCGGTCACGATATCGCCGGTCAGCGAGACCATGCGCACCTTGGCGTGGCTGACCAAGTGACTGCCAACGCCTTCGCCACCGCCACACAAAATGTTGATCACGCCGCGTGGCAACAGCTCTTTAAGCACGGGGGCCAGGGCCAGGATCGACAGCGGCGTATGTTCCGACGGTTTGAACACCAAGGTATTACCAGCGGCGAGGGCCGGGGCGATTTTCCACGCGGCCATCATCAGCGGGTAGTTCCACGGCGCAATCGAAGCGACGACGCCAATCGGATCGCGACGGACCATGCTGGTATAACCCGGCAGGTATTCACCGCTCAGTTGGCCGGTCTGGCAGCGCACGGCCCCGGCGAAAAAACGGAACACGTCGACGGTGGCGCTCAGGTCATCCTGGCGCGCCAGGTGCAACGGTTTGCCGCAGTTCAGGGATTCCAGCCGGGCCAGGTAGTCGGCTTGTTGTTCGATGGCGTCAGCGATGCCCAGCAGAATGTTTGAACGTTGCTGCGGCGTGGTGCGCGACCAACCGGCAAAAGCGCGATGGGCGGCAAGGATCGCGGTTTCGACCTGCTCGGTGCCGGCTTCGGCGATCTGGGTGAGCACTTCACCGGTGGCCGGGTTGAGAATCGGCTCGGCAAACCCCTGGCCCTGGACCAGTTCGCCGTCGATCAACAACGCAGTGAGCAGCGGGGTGGGCGCGCCGGACATTTTTCGCGATCTCTTTTCTTGTATGGCCATGGACGTTCTCTTACGAGCGCCTGACCTTTCTCTTGATGGGATAAGCAGAGACTAGAGGTCAGGCGCGAGGTCAACAAATACTAAATATTGAATGCAGCATTCGATTAAATAGATGGCTTGCGCGGATGCGGCTGTTCGCGAGCCACCGTCAGGAACGGGTCCACCAGCGCCGGGCGCGCCGTGCCCCGGCGCCAGGCCAGGCCGACGTCGAGGGTCTGGCTGAGGTCGGCAATCGTTCGTGCCTCGATGATGTCGCCCTCAAGCGACCAGGGTCGGTAGGTCATGTCGGGCTGAATCGACACGCCCAGTCCGGCGGCCACCAGGCTGCGCACGGCTTCGGTGGAGGCGGTGCGCAACGTGACGCGTGGTTGCAGGCCTGCGCCGGTCCACAGGCGTTGGGCGTTGTGGCCCATTTCATCGACGTTGAGCTGAATCAGCGGCTCGCGGGCGACATCTGCGAGGTTAATGCTGTCGTGCTCGAGCAACGGATGCTGCGCCGGTAGCCAAAGGCGGTGGGGCGAGTGGGTGAGCACTTCGGTTTGCAATGCATGGCGGTCTTCGAGGTTGGAGAGGATCAGCACGCCCACATCGATTTCGCCGCTGACCAGCAAATGCTCGATATAGGGGCGTTCATCCTCCATGACACGAATTTCCACATTGGGGTAGGCGCGCTGGAAGCGGGTGAGCAGGTCGGCAAGGTAGTAGCCGGCCACCAGGCTGGTCACGCCGATGATCAGTTGCCCGGCCACCTGGTCGGTACTCTGTTGCAGGCTGCGCTTGGCGTTGTCGACGGTGGCGAGGATCAAGTGCGCCTGGCGCAGGAATTGATGGCCCTGGTGGGTCAGGGTCATGCCTTTGGCGTGGCGGTTGAACAGGTTGACGCCGATCTCCTGCTCCAGTTGCTGGATCGCCAGGGTCAGGGTCGACTGGGAGATGAACGCGGTTTGCGCGGCGGCCGAGATCGAGCCGGTCTCGGCCACGGCAATAAAGTGCCGGATTTGACGCAGGGTCATCATGCTGGAATTACCAGTTGGGTGTTTTTATAGATGTTCTCGAGTGTATATCGATTTAAGTGAAGGGCGGCCGAGTTACATCTGGAAGCACTCTAGATCGCGGTCTTTTGGCACTTGGTTTTACGCTGAGGGCCGGTTGACCCTATGAACCCAGGCGTCTGGAGGCTGCGAATGAATACCCGTGGATTGCTCGATCAATTGCTCAAATCTGGTCAGGACCTGTTGCAGAACAAGGCGACCGGTCAACGTAAACCGCAAGATAAAGGCGCTCTGGACGGTCTGCTCGGCAGTGGCGGCCTCGGCAGCCTGCTCGGTGGCGCGGGCGGCGGTGCCCTGGCGGCGGGCGCGATGGGCCTGCTGCTGGGCAACAAGAAGGCTCGCAAATTCGGCGGCAAGGCCCTGGCCTACGGCGGTCTGGCCGCCCTCGGGGTGATTGCCTACAAGGCTTACGGCAACTGGCAGGCGCAACAGGCCAACGCGCCGAAGGGCGAGCCGCAAACCCTCGACCGCCTGCCGCCGGCCCAGGTCGAGCAGCACAGCCAGGGCATCCTCAAGGCGCTGGTCGCCGCCGCCAAGGCCGACGGCCACGTCGACGAGCGCGAACGTGCGCTGATCGAAGGCGAATTCTCCCGGCTCGACAGTGACCGTGAACTGCAAGGCTGGCTGCACGCCGAGCTGAACAAACCGCTGGATCCGGCTGATGTGGCCCGCGCAGCGGGTACGCCGGAAATGGCCGCCGAGATGTACATCGCCAGCGTCATGTTGGTGGATGAGGAGAACTTCATGGAAAAAGCCTACCTCGACGAACTGGCGCGCCAGCTCGGGCTTGAGCCAGGCTTGAAGGCCGAGCTGGAAAAACAGGTACGCCTGAACCAATAACCACCTGCCTTGCGCCGATCGAACTGTGGGAGCGGGCTTGCTCGCGAATGTGATGTATCAGTCAGCCTATCCAGCGACTGA